>JAGAEA010000006.1 GCA_017613355.1 Clostridia bacterium | reverse complement strand
TTTTGGTTGCTACTGTTTTCAGGCGAGCGGATCCTCTGCGGGAGCAAACCCGTCATCCGCTTTTTCGGTAACGGGACCGCGAAGCTGCTCATAGAAATTCGCGCGGGCGGCTTGATGATAGGGAGCGACCCACAACGTGCCGATGCCGCAGCAAAGCAAACCGACAATATACCAACCGAGGAAACTCAAATCGAGCACGAAAAGCTGCCATTTGTGTCCGTTCATCATCTTGCGGCTTTCGGTAATGCAGGCATTCCAATCCTTGTCGTCCGCGTCCTTCTGAATGTAGAATGCCATGGCGTATGAATAGGATTTGACGATGCCGGGAATGAGGAAGAGAAGCGACCACAGGAAAATGAAGATGCTTTGCATGAGACCGAGCAAGAAGGTGTTGAAGAAATCTTCGGTAAATCCTGCGAAAAGGTCGCCGAAATTGACTTTCCCGCCGTCTTTTCCACGGACGAGGTCAAGGGTGATCTTCGCCATACCGTAGGAGATCGGACCCATAAGGATCAAGGAACCGAAAACGACGATCGAGCCGGCGCTCACAATGACATCACCGAGCAGAAGAACGAGCAACAGAGACATCCAACCCGTTGCGAAGATGTTGCCGCCGAGCTGTTCTCTTGCACGGCGACGCAGTTCAGGTCTGGAAAGCATGAGAGAGTCCTCCTATACGATTTGTTTTTTTGTAATTCAGCCTTTCGGCTGTTTATCAATTCTATTCTATCGCATTTTCACACCCTTTTATATCCCAAATCGGGATGATTGAAACGATGGGCTTTTACACGCAAAAGATGATGATCGGGAACCGTCCGTTTGTCCGCATAAAAGGGAAGAACCGTGATGAAAGAAACATCACGGTTCTTCGGAGTCAATTCACGGCCAAATTTTCCTCTATTGCCGCGAAGAAGCGCGCACGTGATTCGGCGGAAAGTACCGCGTAAACGACGTAGGACCCGTAAACGCGGATTTCCGCGTCCCGCAGCTTCGAGGTCTCCCGGGGAATATAGGAATCGTAGTAGGCGCGGTTGTTTTCATAGGTTTTATCGAGATAAGAACGCAGGATCGGGACAACGGTTTTCACGGCGTCGCCGTCGGTGCGCCAAATGCCGAATTCGTCAAGCGAATTACCGTTTGCGGAATAGTAAACCACCATGTCGGGAAGTTCGGCTTCCGTTCCGATCATGTCGGCAAGCTCTTCCGCGTTCGCCGCTTGCGCCTCTTCCATTGCCGCCGCTTCGGCGCCGATTTCCGCAAGCCGTTGTGCGGAAAGATCGTTCCGATAGGGTTGACTTGCGCGGCAGGCGGGAAGGAAGAGCAGGGAAAACGCCAACAGGAAGAATGCGGTTCGTTTCATTCCGGAACCTCCGCCATGTGCGTTTCCAGGTAGAGCAGCACCTGCTCATAGCCTTCACGGGTGAGATGGATGCCGTCGGCGGAGTAATCCTTTCGGAGAAAACCGTCCCCGTCCCGCAAAACCGACGCGGTATCCGCAAGAAATGCGCCTTCGCTCGCCGCGATCTCGGGGAGCCACCCGTTCAGCCGTTCGATCCCCCGATTGATCTCGGCGGGGCTTTGGTGAAATTTCCATTCCGACGGGTCATTCGCCACGGGATAGACCGTTTGCAGAATGACGACCGTTTCGGGCGAGGCTTTCCGAACGGAGCGGATCAGCGCGCGGTACGGTTCGGTGTAGCTCTCTTTTGCGGAAAGAAATCCCACGATCCCGTTAAGCCCGAAAGACAGCACCAGAATTTCGGGACGAAGCGCCGCGACGGCTTCGGTCACCGTCATTTCTTTGCCGCTCCTCGGTTCGACGACGTGCGCCGACGGGGTTCTGCGGTTCAGCATCATGGTTCCCGAGCGCGCCGCGATCACGCGGTCGGTGGAGGTTCCTCCTTCGAGAACGCCGCGCGAACGCAGATGCGCGGTGGTGGATTCGCCGAAAAAGAACAAACGGTTCCGATATGCCGTTCCTCCATTCTCGCTCCGTTCCGTGAAAACGCCGTCCGCCGAGATCGGCAAAGTCAGGAGCAGAGCAAGAAGCAGAAGAACCGTCGGAACCGTTTTGAAAAAAGCAACGATCGGTTTCATGGAAAACTACCTTCCGTTTTTTTCGCGGCTGTCAGTCCTCCTCCCGAAATCCGCGAAAGCGCGAAACGATCAGTTTGGCAACAAGGAAGATCACCCAGTAGAGAAGCGCGATCACGGTAAGCGCGATCAGGTTCCGCGAGGTGCTTCCGCCGTTTTGCGCGGGGAGCCAAAGGAAGAAAAAGACCGAAAGCCATGTAATGATAAAGTGAAAAAGACGGAAGAGCGCGGGAGACAGCGACGTTTTCCGAAGCGATCTCGCCGCGGCGATGCAAAGCCCGCACGGGAAGAGAAGCAGGAAAGAAAGAATGCTGATGCTCCCGTTCGCAGAGCCGCCCGAATCAATGATCCGAAGGATCATCAGGCAAACGGCAAGCGCCGTGAAGCGAACGCACGCACCGACCAATATTTCTTGCAGAAACCGAAACTTTCTCATGTCCGTCTCTCCGTCCGAAAGATAGTGTTTGCATCAGTTTATCACATTATTCTTTCCATTTCAAGGGAAATGCGGCAGAATTTGAAAAAAAGTAACAAATCGGCGCGCGGAAAGGACGGAGAAACGGAGCACAGCTCCAAAATGTATAAAAATTGATGAATATTCATTTTTTCTGTTGACTTTTCGGCGGAAGCAGTGTATAATAGATTAGATTATACAAGGTGGTAAGTGTTTCTGCGCGCGTCCGCGCGCGAAGCATTCGGAAAGGAATGGGAATATGCCCGCAATTACAAGAAAAGAAGCCAGAGAGCAGGCGCTTTTTCTGCTTTTTGAAACCGAATATCACGCCGATAAAGCGCCCGAGAGCATCTATGCGCTCGCGGTCGAGGATCGCGATTTCGCAGAGGACGAATATATCCGCGACGTCTATTTCGGTGTGCTTGCGAAAAAAGAGGGGATCGACGAGAGAATTTCGCGTCTTTCCCACGGCTGGTCGATCGGGCGCATCGCTCCCGTGACCCGCAACATCCTGCGCCTCGCGATTTATGAAATGAGCGAGCGGAATGATATTCCCGATCGCGTGGCGATCAACGAGGCGATCGAGCTTGTCAAAAAATACGACGACGAAAAAGCCCGCGCGTTTGTAAACGGTATTCTCAACGGCGCAAAGGACGAGCTGACCGCCGAGCGCGCTTCGAAATGAAACGCTGTTTCGTCGGGATCGACACCAGCAACTATACCACTTCCTGCGCCGCCTGCGACGAAGAAGGGAAGATCCTTGCCAACGTTCACATTCCGCTTCCCGTGAAGGACGGCGAACGCGGTTTGCGCCAGAGCGATGCGGTATTTGCTCACTTGCGCAATCTGCCCGAGGCGATGGACGCGCTTCGCGAAACCCTTATCGGATGGGAGACGGTGGCTGTGGGCGTTTCGGAACGTCCGCGCCGCGCCGAGGATTCCTATATGCCTTGTTTTCTCGCGGGGGTGGCGGCGGCAAAATCGCTGTCGGTGCCCTTGAACGTCCCCGTTTTCCGCTTTGCCCATCAGGAAGGGCACATCATGGCGGCGATCGCTTCGGCGGGTGCATGGCATCTGACCGAACGTCCGTTTGTCGCGTTCCACGTTTCGGGCGGTACGACAGAGGTTTTGTCGGTCTCGCCGCGTTCGGTCGGGTTTGACGCGGATATCATCGGCGGGACCGCCGATCTGCACGCGGGTCAGGCAATCGACCGCGTGGGCGTGATGATGGGACTTCGATTTCCCTGCGGCAGGGAAATGGAACGTCTCGCGTCGGAAAACGCAAAGCAAATTCCCGCTCCCCGCGTTTCGGTTTCGGGGACGGTCTGCCATTTTTCGGGTCTTGAAAATCTCGCGGCGAAATTGTGGGAAAAGACCCGCGATCCTGCGCTTGTAAGCGCGTTCGTCATGGAGTTTACGGCAAAAACGCTGGAACGCGTGACCGCGGGCGTTGACGGATTGTATCCCGAAACCCCGATCGTGTATGCGGGGGGTGTGATGAGCAACCGTATGCTCCGGGAACGGCTTTGCACCCGCGCCGACACCTATTTCGCCGAGCCGGATCTTTCCGCCGACAACGCGGCGGGGATCGCTTTGCTCTGCCGGCGGGCACACGAGAAAGGAGAAACGGTCTGATGGTCGGTTCGCAATCGACGCGGGATCCTCTTTCGGTCACACAGCTCAATGAATATCTGCGGATGCAGATAGACGGGGATCGCGTGCTGTCGAATGTTCTCGTTCGCGGGGAGATTTCCAATTTTTCCGCGCCGCAGTCGGGGCATTTGTATTTTACCCTGAAAGACCCCGACAGTCAGGTTCGTGCGGTCATGTTTCGCGGACAGGCGATGAAGCTGCGCTTCCGTCCCGAGGACGGGATGCGCGTGATCGTTTCGGGTCGCGTTTCGGTCTACACGGCGGGCGGACAATATCAGATTTACGTCAACGACGTTCAACCGGACGGTGCGGGAGCGCTCGCTCTGCAATTCGAGCAACTGCGCCGCAGGTTGGAAGCGGAAGGTCTTTTCGATCCCGCCCGCAAAAAGCCGGTTCCGAAATTTCCGAAGCGCGTCGGGGTCATCACGTCCCCCACGGGCGCGGCGGTGCAGGACATCCGGAATATTCTCGGCAGGCGCTATCCCTGCGCCGAAATGCTCCTGTTTCCCGCCGCCGTGCAGGGTGACGGCGCGGTGGAACAGTTGATCGCGGGGCTGTTGTTCTTTCAGAATTACGATCTTGCCGACGTTATCATCATCGGGCGCGGGGGCGGCTCCACAGAGGACCTTTGGGCATTCAACGATGAAACGCTTGCCCGCACGGTCGCCGATTGCACGATCCCCGTGATTTCGGCGGTGGGGCACGAGGTGGACTTCACCATTTGCGATTTCGTTGCCGACCTGCGCGCGCCGACGCCGTCCGCAGCCGCGGAACTCGCCGTTCCAGACCGTTCCGAGCTTATCGGGAACTTCCTCTCGGCAGGCTATCGCTTGGAGCATTTGATCTCGCAGAAACTCGCGGGGGATCGCCGCTATCTCGAACAGCTTGCGGCGTCCCGCTCGCTTGCCCGTCCGGAACTTTTGCTCGATCCCGTCCGTATGCGGCTTTCCGATTTGGAAAACCGTCTTTCGGGAACCGTTCAAATCGGGATCGAACGCAAAAAGAATTCGCTTTCCAAGGCGTCGGCGTCGCTGGATGCTTTAAGTCCGCTTCGCGTTCTCTCGCGCGGCTATGCGGCGGTGGGGAAGAACGGCAAAGTGGTCACCTCGGCGAAAGCCATCCGCACGGGGGATGAACTGAACATCCGATTTGCCGACGGAACCGTGAACGCTACGGTCACGGGCGGCGAAACTGAAAAGGAGGTCGCAATTCATGGCAACCAAACAACCTGATTTCGAAGCTTCCATGCAAAGGCTGGAAGAGATCGTCCGCGCGCTCGACGGCGGAACGGAAGGTCTCGACCGTTCGCTCAAACTCTACGAGGAAGGGATCAAACTCGTCCGCACCTGCACCGAAACGCTCGAACGCGCGGAACAAAAGGTGAAACAGCTGTCCCTTCGTATGGACGGAAGCGTCGCTTTGACCGATTTCGGAACCGACGGGGAGGACGCGGAATGACCGAGGAGACCCTGCGGCTGATCCTTGACCGCGACGCAACGATGACCGAGCACGCGCTTCGGCAATACTACACCGAGGACGTTGATCTGAAAAAACTGCTCGATGCCGAACGGTACAGTCTGTTTGCGGGCGGGAAACGCATTCGCCCGGTGCTGACGTTGGAGTTTTGCAGAATGTTCGGCGGGCGCGACAAGGCGGCGCTTCCGTTCGCCTGCGCTGTGGAAATGATCCACACCTACTCGCTGATCCACGACGACTTGCCTTGCATGGATAACGACGATTTGCGCCGCGGCAAGCCGACCAACCATAAAGTTTACGGGGAAGCGGTCGCGCTCCTTGCGGGCGACGCACTTCTCACGGGCGCTTTCGAGGCGACCGCCACCAATACCGCCGTTACCGCGGAGATCGCCGTGATCGCAACCGCCTACCTCGCGTCGAGCGCGGGAAGATACGGAATGATCGGCGGGCAGATGATGGATATGGAGGGAGAACATCGCAAGCTCTCTCCCGAGGAGCTTTTGAAGCTCCATTCTCTCAAAACGGGCGCGCTGATCGGCGCCGCCTGCGTTCTCGGAGCGCTCGCGGCGGGAATTTCCCTGCAAGACGGTGCTATGGAAAAAGTGGTCACCTATGCGGAAAAGATCGGTCTTGCCTTCCAGATCGTGGACGACATCCTCGACCGCACAGGCGACGAGAAAACGATCGGCAAGCGAACGGGTGTTGACGGTGAGCATGGGAAGAACACGTTTCTTTCTTTCTATGACGTGGAAGAAGCGCAGTTCTACGCGGACAGACTGACTGCCGACGCGATCGACGCGATCCGCGCGTTTCCGAATTCCGAAACGCTTGAAGCGATCGCCAAATGGCTTGCCGCCCGAAAAAAATGAACGGAGCATTGACGATGAAGGAGTTTTTTTTGAACTTTATGAAAAATTATTGGTTTTGGAGTACGTTTGCGGGGTGGGGAATCTCCCAGATCGCCAAACTTTTTACCGGTGTTTTCAAGGAGCGTAAATGGACGCTTCGCGCCATGCTATTCGGCTCGGGCGGGATGCCGAGCGCGCATACGGCGGCAGCCGTGGGACTGACGACTTCTCTCGTCGTTACCCATGGTACGGGATCGCCGCTCCCGATTATTACGGGAATGATCGCAATCGTCGTTATGACCGACGCTATGGCGGTACGGTTGGAATCGGGTCGTCACTCCCGCTTTCTCAATCGCATGGTGGAGGAAGGCAGAGAACCCGCTCCCGAGGACGGAAAGCGATTTCAGACCATGCTCGGGCACACGCTCGCGCAGGTTGCGGTCGGTTTTGCCATCGGGCTTGCTTCGGCGCTGCTGCTCTCGCTGATCCCGGGCTTTGCCGTGAAAGTCGGATGAGAGCGGACGTTTGGCTGGTGGCTCACGGGTTTGCGTCGAGCCGCAGTCGGGCAAAACGGTTGATTGACGACGGTACGGTCACGCGGAACGGCTCTCCGATTCGAAAAGCCTCGGAAGAATTGCCGGAAGATGCCGCTGGAGAAATTACCGTTTCGGAACGGATGCCCTACGTGGGGCGCGGCGGTTTGAAGCTCGAAGCGGCGCTTGACGCGTTCGGATTGGACGTTTCTGGGCGTTCCGCGCTCGACATCGGCGCTTCGACGGGCGGCTTTACCGATTGCCTTTTGCAGCGCGGCGCGAAATGCGTTTGCGCCGTGGACGCGGGGGAAGGTCAGCTTGCCGCGAAATTGCGGGACGACCCGCGCGTGCGCTCTTTGGAACGCTGCAATGCCCGCGATCTGACGGCGGAAACGATCGGCGGTCGGGTTTCGTTGATCGTGATGGACGTGTCGTTCATTTCGGCGACCTATATCATTCCGCGTTTTCCCGAACTGCTCACGCCGAGCGGAGACGCCGTTTGCCTTGTCAAGCCGCAGTTCGAGGTCGGTCGGGAAAGGATCGGAAAAGGCGGGATCGTCAAAGACCCGTGTTCACATCGTTTCGCCGTGGAGCGCGTCCTGTCCTCGGGCAGAGAAGCCGGATTACACCCTGTGGGGCTGATCCCGTCCCCGATCGAGGGCGGCGACGGAAACCGCGAGTTTTTGGTTCGCTTCCGTTTATCGGACGATCTGCCCGAAGTGGGGAGCGATTTGGTTGCGGCAGTTACGGAAAAGGAGAAAAGATGATGAAAAAATTTGCGTTGATTACCAATTTCAATATTCCGGAAAAGACGGAAGTGGCAAAGAAGATCGCGCAAACGCTTCTGGAAGCGGGCGGAGAAATTCTGATCGCTTCTTTCAACCGCGAAAAACTTGCTCGGACGGGCGCCGACGACGAAAGATTTACCTATCTTCCCATTGACGGCGTTTACGGCGAGGCGGACGCGATCGTGGTGCTCGGCGGGGACGGAACCATTCTTGAATCTGCGCGCCGTGCGGCGAATCGCGGAACGCCCATTCTCGGAGTCAACCTCGGCAGACTGGGCTTTATGGCGGAGATCGAGCCGTCCGAACTGCAACTGCTCCCGCGCTTGCTGACCGACGATTTCCATATCGAATCGCGCTCGATGCTTCGCGTGGAACTCCTTTCGGAAAAGGGGGAACCCCGCTCCGTTTGCTATGCGCTCAATGACGCCACGATCTCAAACGGTTCGGTTTCCCGCATCATCGACCTTGCGCTCTCGGAAAACGGGGCTCCCGTGACCACCTATCGGGCGGACGGCTTGATCGTTGCAACGCCGACGGGTTCCACGGCTTATTCCATGTCGGCGGGCGGCGCCATTGTGGATCCTTCGGTTCCGTGTTTCTGCGTCACGCCCATTTGTCCCCATTCCTTTGCTGCGCGTCCCTTGATCTTTTCGGATGCGTCCACGCTCGAAGTCCGAAACATCTGCGTTCGGGAAAAGGTGCTTTACCTCACGGTGGACGGGAAGATGAATTTCGAGTTGTACCGTAATCAGGTCGTTCGCATTACCAAATCCGATCTGGAAACCAAGTTGATCCGCTTTAAGGACAGCGGTTTCTATCAGAAGCTCTGCCGCAAAATGCGGGAAGCACATTTTTGAAGAAAGGGGCAGTCACCATGAAAAAAAACAGACAGGAAAAGCTTTTGGAGCTGATTTCCCGCTACGAGATCGAAACGCAGGATGAACTGATCGAAAGACTCCGCGAAAACGGGTTCGACGTGACGCAGGCAACCGTTTCGCGCGACATCCGCGAGCTCAAAATCGCTAAAATGACCACGGGAAAGGGAACCTATCGCTATGTGCTCCCTCGCCACGCGGAGAGCGCCCCCGGGGTCAAGTTCAGCGCGGTTCTGACGGATTCGATCGTAAAGGTGAACAACGCCCAAAATCTCGTTGTTCTCAAAACCTACCCCGGGATGGCGCAGGCTGTGGCGGTCGGGATCGACCACATGAACCATCAGCAGATCCTCGGCTGTGTCGCGGGGGACGATACCATTCTGGTCGTTATGCAGGATGAAGAATGCGCCGCCGCTTTTTCGGGGCAGGTGCAGGAATTGTTGAGAAATATCTGATGCTGACGTCGTTACACATTGAAAATATTGCCGTGATCCGCCGCGCGGACGTGGATTTCCGCGCGGGCTTTTCGGCGTTGACGGGAGAAACCGGCGCGGGAAAATCGCTCCTTGTGGACAGCATCAATTTGCTTCTCGGAAACCGCGTGTCCCGCGAACTTGTGCGATCGGGAGAGGAACAGGCGACCGTGAGCGCCGTTTTCGAGGAGCTTTCGGAGCCTGTTTTACGGGCGCTTGCCGAAATGGGCTTTCCCTGCGAGGACGCTACTTTAATGATCCAACGAACGCTGACGGCGGACGGAAAATCGCAGACGAGGCTCAACGGTCAAACCGTTACCCAAGCAATCCAACGCCGCGTTGCGGGAATGCTCGTCAGCATTCACGGGCAGTCGGACAGTCAGAAAATGCTCCAAAAAGCGGCACATCTTACGTTGGTTGACGCCTACGTCAAGCCGGATGCCGAGCTTTCCGCCTATCGCGAGGTTTACAACGACTATTGCGAAGCCTGCCGTCGATGGGAACTGCTTTCCCGTGACGCTTCCGAAATTTTGCGCCGTCGGGAAATGCTGAAATACCAGATTGCGGACATTGACGCGCTCAAATTGCGGGACGGCGAGGAAGAAGCCGCCGAAAAAGAACGTGATCGGTTGCTCAACCTCGAAAAGATCAATCAGAATTCCGATCTTGCCTACCGTTGTCTTTCGGGCGGGGAAAAGGTCTCCGCCGTGAGTCTTTTGCGCCGCGCGAGGAGTGCGGTCGCCGCGCTCGGTTCCACGGTGGAAGGAGCGGAGGAATTGCTTGACCGCCTCGACCGCGCGGAGAGCGAACTGTTTGACATTGCGGAAACGGTGGCGGGCTTTGCCGATGACGACCGCGAAGATCCGACCGCGCGAATCGACCGCTTGGAAGGGCGTCTCGACGCCATTTCCAAATTGAAGCGAAAGTACGGCGCTACGGTTGCCGAAGTACTCGCGTTCCGCGACCGCGCCGCCGCCGAGCTGGATTCGCTTGATTGTTCGGACGAAAAACGCGCCGCGTTGGAAGCCGATTGCAAGCGGTTGCGCGCCGATGTGGAACACTATGCCGCGCTTTTGCACGAAAAGCGGTCGGCTGGCGTGAAAGTCATTACGAAAAAAGTGACGGAAACGCTTGCGTTCCTCGATATGCCGAAGGTGCGTTTCGAGATCGAGCTCACCGCTTGCGAGCCGAACGCGAACGGTACCGACGACGCTGAATTTCTGATCGCATCCAACCCGGGCGAACCGCTTTTGCCAATGGTTCGGATCGCGTCGGGCGGCGAACTTTCCCGCATTATGCTCGCGCTTCGCTCGGTTCTCAATGACCGCGACGGCGCCGAGACCGTGATTTTCGACGAGATCGACGCGGGTGTTTCGGGCAAGACTTCGCGCAAGATCGGCATAAAACTGATGGAAGCCGCGAAGAACGCACAAGTCCTTTGCGTGACACACAGCGCCCAGATCGCCTCGCTCGCCGACACGCACTATCGCGTGAGCAAAACCGAGCGGGACGGACGCGCCGAAACGAATGTGGAAATTCTGTCGGGCGACGACCGCGTGGAAGAGATCGCGCGGATCCTCGGCGGGATCGAGGTCACGCGCGTTCAGCGTGAAGCCGCACGGGAAATGATCGACGAATATCGGACAGCGGGGAACTGAAACCATGACCAAAACCAATGCAATGCGGATGTTGGACGCCGCGAAAATTCCATATCGGACGCTCGAATACGAGGTGGACGAAAACGACCTTTCGGGAATGCACATTGCCGAAACGCTCGGCTTTCCGCCCGAAAGGATGTTCAAAACGTTGGTTGCCAAGGGCGACAAAACCGGCGCACTGGTGTTCTGTATTCCCGTTGCCGCCGAGATCGACCTTCGCCGAGCCGCCGCCATTACGGGAAACAAAAAAATCGAAATGATACACGTCAAAGATCTGCTTGCGCTCACGGGGTACATCCGCGGCGGCGTTTCACCCATCGGAATGAAGAAAAAGTTTCCGACTTACGTGGACGAATCGGCACTCCGATATGATGAAATCACCGTCAGTTCGGGAACGCGCGGCGCGCAGCTGTTGGTAGGCAGGGAAGCGCTTTTGCGTTTCATCGGCGCAAAAACCGCCGATCTCGTTTTTCATTGAAACGTATCCGCGAAAATCTTTCGGTTTGCCCTTGCAATCGCGGAACATTTGTGATAAAATAAAAAAGTTAATCCATCAAAAAGGAATTTTCGGTATGCAAACCATTAAAAAGAAGGTTGCGGAAGCTATTCTCGCGGGCGTCGACAAGATGAACACCGCGCACGGGCTATCCGCCGCCGAGATCGCCGCTCTGCTCGAATACCCGCCCGACCCGACCATGGGCGACCTTGCGTTCCCGTGCTTCCGGTTGAGCAAGGCGCTCCGCCGCGCGCCCGTGCAGATCGCGCAGACGCTTGCGGAAACGGTCAAAGACGAAGCGATCGGAACCGTTTCGGCGGTCAACGGGTATCTGAATTTCACCGTTTCAAACGAATATCTCGCCGCGAACGTCGTTCCCGAAATTCTCGCAAAAGGCGACCGCTATGGCGCACAGGACTTCGGCAAAGGGAAGAAAGTCGTGCTCGACTATTCTTCGCCGAATGTCGCCAAGCCATTCCATATCGGGCATCTCGGTACTACGGTCATCGGTCATTCGCTCCGAAAATTGCATGAATTTGCGGGTTATGATTGCTTCGGTATCAATTACCTCGGCGACTGGGGAACGCAGTTCGGCAAGCTCATTACGGCGTATCGTCTTTGGGGCAGCCGCGAGGAGGTGGAAATGGGCGGCATCGACGTTTTGGTTTCGCTCTACGTCCGTATCAACAACGCGATCAAAGGCGACCCCGAAAACGGCGTTGCGCCGCGCGAAGACCTTGCCGACGCTTCCCGCGCGGAATTTCACAAACTTGAAACGGGCGACGGGGAAAACCTCGCGCTTTGGCGTTGGTTTGTGGACATCAGTCTGAAAGAATACGAAAAGACATACAAGCAGCTCGGGATCACTTTCGATTCCTACCTCGGCGAGAGTTTCTATACCGACAAAATGCCCGCGCAGATCGAAAAACTGCGCGAGAAAAACCTGTTGAAGATCGACGACGGCGCATCCATTGTGGATCTCTCGGACTACAATATGCCGCCCTGCTTGATTCTCAAACGCGACGGTTCCACCCTCTATCCCACGCGAGACATCGCGGCGGCGGTTTACCGCAAGGAAAACTATCGTTTCGATAAGGCAATCTATGTGACCAGCGCCCAGCAATGCCTGCATTTCGCGCAGTGGTTCAAAGTCGTCGAGCTCATGGGGTATCCGTGGTATGACGAATTGGTACACGTTCCCTACGGCACCGTCTCTCTCAATGGGGAAAAGCTCGCCACGCGGACGGGTAACGTGGTTCTTTTGCGCGATCTCTTCGCGCTTGCCATTGAAAAGGTGAAGGACATTCGCCGCGAGAAGGGTCAGGTTGCAGAGAATGACGACGAGATCGCCGAAGCGGTCGGCGTGGGTGCGATCGTGTTCTATTATCTCTCCAACAACCGTATGAAGGACATCAATTTCGTGATGGACGAAGCCCTGAACTTCGACGGCAACACGGGTCCCTACGTGCAATATACCTACGCGCGCGCCTGCTCGGTGCTTGCGAAAGCGGGCGGCAACGACGGCAAGACCGTTCGTATTACCTGCGAAGAAGAGGCGGCACTCGTCAAAACGCTTTGTCGCTTCGGGGAAAAAGTTTGTTCCGCTATCGCGGATTATGAACCGAGTATCGTTACCCGCTTCATTCTCGACGTGGCGGCGGCGTTCAACCGATTCTACCATAACTGTCCCATCCACACGGCGGAAGACCCCGCCGTCCGCGCTTCGCGCCTCAATCTCACGGCGGCGGCAAAAACGGTGCTCGGCAACGCGTTTGATCTGATCTGCATGAAGAAAACCGAAAGAGTTTGATTTTTATATTTGAAGAGGTAAACAGAATATGTCAGGACACAGCAAATGGGCAAACATCAAGCATAAGAAAGAAAAGACCGACGCCGCGCGCGGCAAAGTGTTCACCAAGATCGGCAAGGAGATCACCATTGCCGTCAAGGAAGGCGGCGGCGACCCGAACTCCAATTCCAAGCTCCGCGACCTTATTCAAAAAGCAAAAGCGAACAACGTTCCGAACGATAACATCGAGCGTTGCATCAAGAAAGCGATGGGCTCCACGGGCGAAAACTACGAGGAAGTCTCCTACGAGGGCTACGGTCCCGCGGGGATTGCCGTGATCGTGACCGGGACGACCGACAACCGCAACCGCACGGCAGGCAACGTTCGCGCCTATTTCTCCAAGTACCACGGAAACATGGGGCAAACGGGTTGCGTGGGGTACCTGTTCACGGACGTGGGCGAAATCGTCATCAACAACGAGGACGGCGACGTCAACGAGGACGAACTCATGGAAAAGGCGCTCGAAGCGGGCGCGACCGATTTCAAATCGGACGGGGAAGTGTTTATCGTAACCACCGAACCCGACGACGTTTACGCCATTCAAGAGGACCTTGCCAAAGCGGGATATGAAATTCTCTCCGCCGAAAAGACCAAGCAGGCGTCCACCACCGTGACCCTGACCGATGCGGACGACATCAAATTCATGAACCTTCTCATCGAGAAACTCGAAGAGGACGACGACGTGATGGATGTTTACCACAACTGGGAGAACTGCGACGAATAACAGCCGAGGGGGACGAACCGAAAAAACGGTTCGTCCCCCTTTGAAAATCCGAGGAATTTCTTGAAAACGGTTGACATTCCGCCTTTTTTTTGTTATAATAAGATGTTAGTTGTATGATTAAAGAGAGGAATTCTCATGAACGGCGATTTGCTGAAACACATTGAAGAAAAAATGCCTTCCTTTTCCAAAGGACAAAAAAGGATTGCGACCTATATTCTGGAACAATACGACAAAGCGGCATACCTCACAGCTTCTAAATTGAGCGAGATCGTGGGCGTTTCGGAGTCCACGGTCGTTCGTTTTGCCATCGAACTCGGGTTTGAGGGCTATCCCGATTTTCAACACTCCCTGCAATCGCTCATGCGCAACAGGCTGACTTCCTTCCAGCGCATGGAAGTTTCCAACCAGCTCATGGGGGAAGGAAACGTGCTCGGAAAGGTGCTCTTGTCGGACGCCGAGCGCATTCGCAGGACGCTTGAAATTACCAACAGCGTTTCCTTTGACCGCGCGATCGAGGAGATCGTCAAGGCGGACAACATCTACATTCTCGGCGTTCGTTCGTCGTCCTATCTCGCGGGATTTCTCAACTACTACCTGCGCATGATCTTCGACCGTGTGCGGCTCTTGCAATCCACGTCCGGAAGCGAACTTTTCGAGCAATTGCTCCCGCTTCACAAGGGAGACACGGTCATTGCCATCAGTTTCCCGCGTTATTCCAAAAGTGTGATCCATGGTGTGGAGTTTGCGAAGGGGAGACAGGTCAACGTCATTGCGCTGACCGACAGCACGCAGTCACCGCTCGCGCCGCTTGCCGACCAACTGCTCGTGGCGCAGAGCGATATGGCGTCCTTCGTGGATTCGCTCGTCGCTCCCATGAGCATTATCAATGCCATGATCGTGGCGCTTTCCCGCCGCAAGCAGGAAGAGCTCGACCGCCGGTTGCGCGAACTTGAGGACGTTTGGGATCGTTACGATGTCTACGACAAAAAGAGTATCTGAAAGCCCCTCTGTCGTCGTGATAGGCGGCGGAGCGGCAGGTTTGATGGCGGCGATCCGCGCCGCCGAAAACGGAGCGACGGTCACCCTGTTGGAGCGAAACGACCGCCTCGGCAGAAAACTGCGCATCACGGGGAAGGGGCGCTGCAACCTGACCAACGATTGCGACCTCTCCGAATTTATGACCAACGTTCCTACAAATCCGCGCTTTCTTTACGCCGCGTTGACGGCAATGGAACCCGCGGATACGAAAGATTTTTTTGAAAAACTCGGCGTTCCGCTCAAAACCGAGCGCGGCAAGCGGGTCTTCCCCGCTTCCGACCGTGCGTACGACGTTGCCGACGCGCTGGCGCACAGATGCCGAGAGCTCGGCGTCACCGTTCGTCATGTGCGCGCCACGGAACTGTCGGTTCGGAACGGTCGCGCGGTCGGCGTGAAAACCGACGGCGGAGACGTTCTTTGCGACGCCGTGATCCTTTGCACGGGCGGGCGTTCCTACCCGAAAACGGGATCGGACGGCGACGGCTACCGCATGGCGCGGGAAGTCGGTCACAGCGTGACGGAAATTCGTCCTTCTCTTGTTCCGCTCGTGGAAGAGGGGCGACTTTGCGCCGAATTGCAAGGACTTTCCCTGCGAAATATCGCGCTTCGTGTGGTGGATCGTGAAAGCGGGAAAATCGTTTATGACGATTTCGGGGAACTGCTGTTTACCCATTTCGGGTTGTCGGGTCCCACGGTGCTTTCCGCTTCGGCATGGCTCGGGGAAATCGTTTCGGGACGTTATGAAGTGCAGATCGACCTCAAACCCGCGTTGGACGCGAAAAAACTGGATGAAAGACTGCTTTCCGATTTTGCGAAATACGCCAACCGCGATTTTGCGAACGCGCTCGACGATCTGCTCCCGCAGAAAATGATCGCTTCGGTGATCCGACTTTCGGAGATCGACCCGAGGAAAAAAGTACACTCGGTTACAAGGGAAGAACGGGGACGGCTGGCCTCGCTTCTCAAATGTTTCCGCATTCCGTTGCGCGGAACGCGCCCGATTGACGAAGCAATCATTACAAGGGGTGGCGTCAGCGTGCGGGAGATCGACCCGAAAAGCATGGCGTCACGTTTGATCAAAGGTCTGTACTTTGCGGGCGAAGTGCTCGACGTGGACGCTTACACGGGCGGTTTCAATCTTCAAATTGCGTTTTCCACGGGCGCGCTTGCGGGGCTTCACGCCGCGCGGGACGCCGTGAACGTTTCCGATCCCGCATGAAAGGATGAACGCCATGAATTTTCAAATTGCAATCGACGGACCGAGCGGTGCCGGAAAATCAACCGTTGCCAAAGCGCTCGCAAAACGCCTCGGGATCATTTATGTCGATACGGGCGCGCTTTACCGCGCAGTGGGGCTGTTTGTGCGGAGCAGGAACGTCGATCCGCACGACGCGGCAGCCGTGGCGGCGCTGCTTCCCGAAATCGCTTTGGAACTCCGCTATGAAAACGGAAGTCAGCAAGTCTATCTCAACGGGGAAGCGACGGGCGACCGCATTCGTACACCCGAAATGTCGATGTATGCTTCCGCCGTTTCGGCGATTCCCGCCGTTCGGGCGTTTCTGCTCGACACCCAACGGGACATTGCCGCGAAAAACGGTGTTGTGATGGACGGGCGCGACATCGGAACCGTCATTCTTCCGAACGCGGACGTCAAAATTTACCTGACCGCGAGCGACGAATGCCGCGCGAAACGGCGTTTTCTCGAATTGCGGGAAAAGGGAATGGAAACGACCTATGAGGACGTTCTCGCCGATATGCGCCGCCGCGATCACAACGACAGCACCCGCACCGTGGCGCCCGCCGTTGCCGCGCCCGACGCGGTGACCGTGGACAGCTCCGGTATGTCCGTGGAAGAATGCGTTGCGCGGATCGGGAAGATCGTTGCCGAAAAGCTCGGAAATCGGTCAAAATGAGCCGCCGCGAAACGGAACGGACGGTGACCGTTGCGCGACACGCGGGGTTTTGTTTCGGTGTGAAGCGCGCTACCGATCGCTTGGAGAAGGCGCTCGCGAACGCGCGGGCGGGGGAGCGCGTTTGCACGCTCGGTCATCTGATCCATAACGAAGCATATAACGAGGCGCTACGCCTACGCGGTGTCCTGACCGTTTCCGAACCGGAACTTGCCGCTTTTGCGGCAAGTGCCGACGCGGAACATCCCGTCACCGTTTTCGTCCGTGCGCACGGCTGTCCGCGCGAAACGCGGGAAGAACTGGAAGGTTACGCAGCGAAAAATCCGCATTTCCGCTGGGTGGATTGTACCTGCCCCTACGTGAAGAAGATCCATACGATCGCCGAGGAAAACAGCTCGCCCGAACACGTGTTTTTCCTCATCGGTGCGGAGAAACACCCCGAGGTAGTCGGCATTATGAGTTATTTCGACGGGGAAAAGCGCGTTTTTGCCTCGGCGGAGGAACTGGAACGGGCGGTCGGAACGGACGAGACCGTCAGAATTACCAAAAAAACGCCCGTGATGGTGGCGCAAACCACCTTGAATTTGGGCAATTGGCAAAAAAGTCAGGAAATTATCAAAAAACTATATACAAACGCCGTGATTTTTGATACAATATGTAGTGTTACCGAGTTGCGCCAGAACGAGGCGGCAAAGCTCTCCGCGAGTTGCGACGCCATGATCGTGATCGGCGGGAGAGAAAGCTCCAACACGGCGAAATTATACGAGATCTGCCGCGAAAACTGCAAGCGAACCGTTTGGATCGCCTGTGCGGCGGAGCTTGACGTCGGGAAATTCACCGACGCACGTCACATTGGAATTGTTGCCGGCGCTTCCACGCCGCGCAATGAAATAGAGGAGGTATATAAAACCATGAGCGAAATCAATGAGAATTTCGAACAAATGCTGGAAGAGCAGTGCTCAACTTTAAATATAGGAGACGTCGTTACCGGAACCGTTACGTATGTGTCGGATGCTGAATTGCAGCTCGACTTGGGAACCAGCGTTACAGGGTACATCAAAGCGGATCAGATTTCCGACGACCCTGCGTTGAAGTTGACCGAAACTTTCAAGAAGGGTGACGAGATCGAAGCTTTCGTCATCCGCGTCAGTGACATCGAGGGCGTTGCCGAGCTTTCCAAAAAGCGCGTTGACGCCGACAAAAACTGGCAGAACATCGTTGCCGCCTGCGAGGAAAAGACCGTGCTGGAAGGCAAGGTCGCCGAGGCTGTGAAAGGCGGCGTCGTGATCTACACCAATTCGAGTCGCGTGTTCGTTCCCGCTTCGCAAACGGGCGTTCCGAAGGACGGCGACCTGAATTCGCTGGTCGGAACCACGGTTCGTTTCCGTATCATCGAAGTCAAGCCGCAGGGTAAAAAGGCGATCGGATCCATCCGTCAGGTTCAGCGCGAGGAAAGACGCGCGCAGGAAGCGGAATTCTGGGCTGAAATCGAGGTTGGAAAGACCTACGAAGGAACCGTTCGCAACCTCACGCCCTACGGCGCGTTTGTGGATCTCGGTTCGGGTGTGGACGGAATGGTTCACGTCACCGAGCTTTCCTGGAAACACATCGGCGACCCCTCCAAAGTCGTTTCGGTGGGTGATAAGATCACGGTGTTCGTGAAGAGCTACGACCCCGAAAAGAAACGCATTTCGCTCGGCTACAAGACCGAAGCGGACAATCCCTGGAACATCTTTCGCGCACAGTATGCCGTCGGCGACGTGGCGTCGGTCAAGATCGTGGGACTCAAACCTTACGGCGCGTTCGCACAAATTGTTGACGGTGTGGACGGCTTGATCCACATTTCCCGTATCGCAATGCAAAGAATCGCGAACCCCGCGGAGGTACTGTCGATCGGACAGGTCGTGGACGCTCGCATTGTTGACATCGACGACGAAAATCAAAAGGTCAGCCTTTCCATCCGCGCGCTTCTCGAAGAACAAGCGGAAGCGATCATTGCGGAAACGGTTCCCGAAGAGGAAATTCCCGTAGAAACCGCACCCGTCGAGGAAGCACCTGTTGAAGTGGCTCCTATTGAGGAAGCTCCCGTTGCGGAAGCACCCGCCGAGGAAGTTGCAGAGGCTCCCAAGAAGAGAACCACTCGCAAAACCGCTGCGAAGAAGGAAGCTCCCGCGGAAGCCGCCGAAGCGCCCGCAGAGGAAGCGGCAGAGGCTCCCAAGAAGAGAACCACGCGCAAGACCACCGCGAAGAAAGAAGCTCCCGCAGAGGAATGATATTCCGATCGTTTCCCCGTGGCGCACGGTTTTTCCGTGCGCCACGATTGCGTTTTCCCAAGGGAAAGGAACGGGATCGGAAGGGTTCGATTGATGCGCGAAAAAATTTTTTTATGAAAAGGACTTGACAAACCGAACTTTGAGTGATATAATGAAATTACAATTGATTGAGCTCAATTGAATTTTGCTAAATCAAAAGGAGAAAACGGCTATGTCTATCTATCGTTTCAAAGTCAAAGCGCAGAACGGGGAAGAGGTTTCTCTTTCGGATTATAAGGGGAAGGTTCTCCTGATCGTCAATACGGCTACCGGCTGCGGGTTCACTCCGCAATACGACGCATTGCAGGATCTCTACGAAGAGCACCAAAAAGACGGATTGGAAATTCTCGATTTTCCCTGCAACCAGTTCGCGGACCAGGCTCCCGGGAGCGATGAGGAAATTCATTCGTTCTGCACGGGTCGGTTCGGCATTACCTTCCCGCAGTTCTCCAAAATCGACGTGCTGGGGGAGAATGCGGATCCTCTTTTCAAGTATCTTTCCGAAAACACCGCGTTCGACGGTTTCCATGCGGGACCGATGGGACTGATCCTCGCCGGCGTGGTGAAGAAGATGGACAAGGACTACAAGAAAAACGGAAATGTAAAATGGAACTTCACCAAGTTCCTGATCGACCGCGAGGGAAAAATCGTTGCGCGGTTCGAGCCGACCGAAAATATGAAAAAAGTGAAAGAAAAAGTTGAGGAGGTGCTTTGATGCACTACGAATACAAAACGCAAATGACCTGCTCGCAACTGATCAGCTTCGACATCAATGACGATGTGATTACCAATATCGTCTTTTTGGGCGGTTGCAACGGCAACCTGAAAGCAATTGCCAAATTGGTGGATGGCTGGACGGTGGAGAAGATCGAGCATTATTTGCTCGGAAACACGTGCGGTCGCCGTCCCACGTCCTGCGCCGATCAACTCGCAAAAGCCGTCCGCACGGCATACAACGAAACGCACGCCGCCTGATTTTCGGAACGGAGAACGGATATGCCGAACTACGACGCATTGAAATTGGAAAATCAAATTTGCTTTCCGCTTTATGCGGCGGCAAGGGAAGTGGTCAAGCAATACCACCCCTATCTTTCCGAGCTTGGATTGACCTATACGCAGTATATCGCCATGATGGTTTTTTGGGAGCACCGCTCGATCAGCGTTCGGGATCTCGGGAAAAAGCTCTTTCTTGACAGCGGAACGCTGACTCCCGTTTTGAAATCCTTGGAAGCAAAAGGATATATCACGCGGGCGAGGTGCAAAGAGGATGAGCGCGTATTGATCGCGGAAGCGACCGACGCGGGAATGGCGCTCCGCGAAGCGGCGGCGCATATCCCGCAAAAGGTTGCGGGGTGCGTCAAACTCGAAGCGGACGAGGCTTTGGCGCTCTATCAAACGCTTTACAAACTTCTCGGACAAATCGAAAACTGATCTCCGAAACGGACGCGGGAGAAGTTCCAAAGAGAACTTCTCCCGCGTCCGTTCCGCTTTCATGTGGTTCCTTCGAGAAACCGGCGGCAAAGCGCCGTTTGGATCGCGCGGATCAGGTCGGGCGATTTTCCGCCGACGGGGGTGCCGTCAACTTCGGTCACGGGTGCACAGAACACCGAAGCCGATGTGATGACCGCTTCATCGGCGTTTTTCAGATCATCGAGAGAATAAAGACATTCCCGAACGGGAATTCCGACTTTTCTGCAAAGCGTCAGCAAATGCGCGCGTCCCGTACCCGCATAGATCCGTTCGTCGGCGGGGTGGGTCAGAAACGTTCCGTTTTGCAGGATGAAAACGTTGGAATGTGCACATTCGGTCACTGTCCCGTTTCGATGCAGAATGCATTCCTCCGCGCCGCGCCGTTCGGCTTCCTCGGCGGCAAGGACGTTCGGAAGCAGGTTGAGCGATTTGACGTTGCAAAGGAAATGCCGTTCATCGGGGCGTGAGATACAGCGTATGGGGCGGTAGGGGTCGCGGACGGTAGCGTGGCATATCATGACCCAGAGATTGGACTTTTTTTCTTTCGGGAAGGCATGATTTCGCGGGTCGGTACCGCGCGAAAATTGAAAATAGATCCGATTTTCTCCCGTGTTCATGCGTTTCACAAGATCGCAAAGCAGGGAAGCGACTTCCTTCGGCGAGGAGGACGGAACAAGCCCGATCCGTTCGGCGCCTGCGAAAAGATTGGAAATGTGTTCTTCCAACGCGAAAATACGATAATTCCGACTGTATGTAACATCGTAAACCCCATCGCCGAAATAGCAGGCGCGGTCGAGCATGGGGACGCAAACGCGGTCGAGTTCGTCGATGACTCCGTTATAATATCCGAGCGTTTTCATGGCGGTTTCCTTTCCTCGGAGAATTGATTTCGTAATGAAAGGATATGTCGCCGTGCCGCGCTGCGTTCCACAGAAAAACAGGTGCCGCGATCGCGGCACCTGTTTTCGGGCTTTTTTACTTTTGTTTTTCAAAAACGATCCTGCCGTTTTCGGCGCGAGCGTTGACCGTGTCTCCCGCGTGGATGTTGCCTTCAAGCATTTCGGTTGAAACCGCATCCTCGACCAACCGTACCACCGCGCGGCGCAAGGGACGCGCACCGTAGGTCGGGTCAAACCCTTCCTTTGCCAGCAGCGCGGGAACGGTCGCGTCGAACCGGATGTGAATGCCGAGTCCCTCGATCCGCTTGACGACCTCTTCCAGCATCAGGAGCGCGATGGCTTCAATGTCCTTCTGTTCCAGACTGTTAAAGACGATAATATCGTCGATACGGTTGAGAAATTCGGGACGGAATGTGCCTTTGAGCGCCGTCATCATGCGTTCTTTTTTCGCTTCGGCGTCATTCTTGGCAACGTCTCCCGAAGTAAACCCGAGCGATTTGGTTGCCGAGAGCTCCGAAGCACCCACGTTCGAAGTCAGGATGAGAACGGTGTTGCGGAAATCCACGTGCCGCCCCTGCGAGTCGGTCAAAACGCCGTCTTCCAGCACCTGCAACAGAATGTTGAACACGTCGGGATGCGCCTTTTCGATTTCATCGAAGAGGACCACGGAATAGGGACGGCGGCGGATCTGCTCGGTCAGTTGCCCGCCTTCCTCGTAGCCGACATAGCCGGGGGGTGAACCGATGAGCTTGGAAACGCTGTGCTTTTCCATGTATTCGGACATATCGAGGCGGATCATTGCGGAGCTGTCGCCGAACATGACTTCGGCAAGCGCTTTCGCAAGTTCGGTTTTTCCGATGCCCGTGGGTCCCATGAAGATAAAGGAACCGACGGGACGTTTTGGATCTTTGAGTCCCATCCTGCCGCGGCGAATGGCACGGCTGACGGCAGTTACCGCTTCGTCCTGCCCGATCACGCGGGCTTTGAGAAGTTCGTCGAGGTGCAGAAGCTTGTCGCTTTCCTCTTCCAGCAGACGGTTGACGGGAATGCCCGTCCATTGTGTGACGATGTCGGCAATATCCGAGGCGGACACCGAAAGATCTTTGTCGGTGCGCGCACGTTCCCATTCGGCGCGGCGTTCGTCGTAGTCGGCTTTGAGTTTCTGCTCTTCGTCCCGCAGATGCGCGGCGCGTTCAAAGTCCTGCGCGGAGATCGCCTCTTCCTTTTCATGGGAGAGGGAAGCGAGCTTTTCCTCGGTCTCTTTGAGGTCGGCGGGAGAGGTGTGCGCCGAAATACGCAGGCGCGACGCCGCTTCATCCACAAGGTCGATCGCTTTGTCGGGCAGGAAGCGGTCGGCAATGTAGCGCGAGGAGAGATTGACGGCGGCTTCGATGGCTTCATCCGAAATTTTCAGCTTGTGGTGCGCTTCGTATTTGTCGCGCAGACCTTTCAGAATTTCAACGGCTTCCTCTTTGCTCGGCTCGCCTACCATGACAGATTGGAAACGGCGTTCGAGCGCCGCGTCCTTTTCGATGTGTTTGCGGTATTCCGTAATGGTCGTGGCGCCGATGACCTGCATTTCTCCACGTGCCAGCGCGGGTTTGATGATGTTCGCCGCGTCCACGGCACCCTCGGCGGCACCCGCACCGATGATGGTATGGATCTCGTCGATGAAAAGGATGATGTTCGGGTTCTTGCGGACTTCTTCCATCACGTTCTTGAAACGTTCCTCAAATTCGCCGCGGTATTTCGCACCTGCGATCATGGACGCGATGTCGAGCGTGACAATGGTTTTTCCGCGCAGGTTTTCGGGAACGTTGCCAGACACGATCCGTTGGGCAAGACCTTCGACAACGGCGGTTTTGCCGACGCCCGGTTCACCGATGAGGCAGGGATTGTTCTTTGTACGGCGTGAGAGGATCTGAATGACCCGTTCGGTTTCACTGTCGCGCCCGATGATCGGGTCGATTTTTCCTTCCTTTGCAAGCGCGGTCAGATCGCGTCCGTAGTTTTTGAGCGTCGGGGCGTTGTCGGTGCCTCTCCCCGTTCCGCCTTCCTGCCCGCCGAAACGACCGCCTGCCGCGCGGGCTTCACGGTCGGAAGCGGTGCTGCCGAGAAAGGTCAGAATGTCCTGCCGCAGGTCGTTCACCGAAACGCCGAGGTTTTCGAGAATGCGAACGGCAACGCAGTCTTCCTCCCCGAGCAGGGCAAGCAGAAGATGTTCGGTGCCTATATAATCCTGTCCGTTTTTCTGCGCTTCATAGAGCGAGGCTTCGATGATGTTCTTTGTGCGCGGGGTCATATCCGAGCCGGAGAGGGGCGTCGGCGTTCCGACTCCCGCCATTTGCTCCACGGCTTTTTTGATCTGTTCGCCGTCGGCACCGCGCTCGGTCAGATAATGCGCCGCAACGCCGCTTCCCTCGGCAAGCAAACCGAGCAGAAGATGCTCGGAGCCGATATAGGTATGCCCCATTTGCGAGGCGATCCGAAGCGCGAGACTTAATACGTTCTGTGCTTTTTGCGTAAAGCGGTTGGTCATAGCTATCACACCTTTCGGTCATCCGCGCGGTCAGGACTGCGCGGAAAGAATACTTTGAATTTTTTGGGCGCGTAAGCGGTCGCGCGCGGTTTCCGTTTTCGGCGTATTTTCGGAAGAAAGCGTCAGTGTTGCCGGCATGACCTCCACAAGAAGCGTTCCGAGCTGTTCATAGGTGACGTCGGTCACGATACCGAGCGCGATGCCGAAACGAACGTCGGCAAAGAGTTTCATGAACTCTGCGGACGACATCCGATAGGCGTAGCGCAGCGTTCCTTCCGCGCGGCGGATGCGGTCGGTCAGGCGTTCCGCCTCCTCGCCCGTGATCGACGCGCGCGTTTTACGTTCACTTTCGCTGATCTGCGAAACGGCGTCTTTCAGCTTTTTCAGCGTTTCCTCTTCGGTAATGCCGAGCGTGATCTGGTTGGAGATCTGGTACATACAGCCCGCCGCGCCGCTTCCTTCGCCGAAGAGCCCCCGAACGGTCAGACCGATTTTGGAGAGCTGCGCCGCAAGGGAATCCATGTAGCCGCCCGCCGTGAGAGCGGGAAGAAACATCATGACCGAGGCGCGCATCCCCGTTCCGAGGTTGGTGGGGCAGTGGGTCAGGTAGCCGAGCTGTTCGCTGTATGCGAAATCGAAATCTTCATCCAGCCGTTTTTCCACACGCGCGGCGTTCTGATAGGCGTCGTCGAGCGCGAGACCGGGCAGGATGCTCTGAATGCGAAGGTGATCCTCTTCGCAGACCATGACGGCGATACCGCCCGTTTCCTGCAAGAGCAGGGCGCGGGGCGTATCCTTATTGGCAAATTCGGGGCTGACGTAGTGGCGCTCTACGTAGGAAGTCGCCATGATCGGGGAAATATCCGAAAAACCGATCTTGCGGAAGCCGGCGGCTTCCAACGGGGCACTGACTTTTTCGATGATCTCGTTTGCGCCTGCCGCGTCCAACTTGGAAGCGAAGGGATACCCCGCAAGATTCCGCGCGAGGCGCACGCGGGAGCTGATGACGGTGTCGGAAGAAGCGCCGACGGTATTATACCATGCCATGTCAGACCGCCTCCTTCCCGTTTTCGTTTTCCAGTTTGCGGATCTCGTCTCGCAGGGTCGCCGCTTTTTCGTATTCCTCGTTTGCAACGGCGGTTTGCAGGTCGCGTTTGAGCGATTTGAGTTTTTCGGTTCGTTCCTGTTTTGCACGGTGACGGAAGGGAACCCGCCCCGTGTGTGCCGTGGTACCGTGTACCGAGCCGATCAACCCAGAAAGTTCGTCGCCGAAAGTGGTATAGCAGGTCGGGCAGCCGACCTTTCCGCTGTCGGCGATCTCGCGGAAGGTCGTTCCGCAATCGGGGCATTTTTTTTCGTCTCCCTCGGATACGCGGGCGGGGATGCCGAAGAAACCGCCGAAGAAGTCGTCGTGAAGCTGGGAGAACGGGTCGGCAAAGCTGCCGATCATGGACGTAATGTCCTGCAATTCGCCCTTTTCGCGGAGCTTCGCGGCACATTCACCGCAAAGGGAATAGGAGCGGGTCTTTCCGTTGATGTTCTCATTGTAGAACACGGTTGCCGTTCTTTTCTTACATTTTTCGCAAAGCATAGTCAAAACCTTCCTTTCTGTTTGCGCGGGAGCTTGTCCGCACAGTCGTTTTTATTATAACGGGGATGTGGCGCGAACCTTGTCGCATTTTCGGAGTTCGGCGGATTTTTTCTCTAAACCGCCATGAACGACAGCATGATCTGCTTGAAGATCTGCGCCCGAACGGTGTTTCGCCGATCCGGCGGGATGGAAGCCAAAGCGGCGTTTGAAGTCGCAGCGGCGGCGATATGGAGTTCGCGGTCGGAGATCAAGCCGTTTCCGGCAAGATTTTTGAGGTAGGCAACGGTTTCGGCTTCGTCGATGCTCTCGCCGATGGCGCAGAAAAAGTGCATCATGTATTCGTTCCGGCTCATTTGCTTGCGAACGATGCGGATGCACCCGCCGCCACCGCGCCGCGATTCGATCACATAACCTCTTTCGGGCGTGAAGCGGGAAGAGATGACATAGCTGATCTGACTCGGAACGCACCCGAGACGATTTGCCATTTCGTTGCGTTGAAGTTCCAAAATCCCGTTTGCTTCGTTGAGCATTTCCTCGATCATTCGTGCAATGGAATCCGTTAACATGGCGATCCTTCCTTTCGGTCATTTTTTGACCTTCTTTGACCTTACGGCATCATTATATACCGAAAGTCAAAGAAAGTCAAAGTCAAGAAAAGTCAAAATAAAAACAATGAAAACGATTACAGGCAATTAGAAGGAAAAAACAACCTTTTTTCTCACAAAATCAAGCTTTTTCGCAATTTTGAAAATTCCTTTGGGAAAGCGGGGAAGGGCTTGACAAACATGGGCAAATATGCTATAATAATGAAACGGATTTTCGGGAAAGGAGAGCGCTATGGAATTGGATCAAAACGGACTTGCCGAAAAATATCCGCTTCTTGCACGGATCGACCGTCCCGACGACGTAAAGTTGCTCTCGCCTGCCGAAATGGAGCCGTTGGCAAAGGAAATCCGAGAGTGTCTCGTCAGTCGCGTTTCGGAAAACGGTGGTCACCTTGCTTCCAATCTCGGCGTGGTGGAACTGACGTTGGCGATCCACCGCGTGTTTTCCTCGCCCAAGGATCATATTATTTTCGACGTGGGTCATCAGTGCTACGTTCACAAGTTGCTGACCGGTCGGCGCGATCGTTTCACGACCATTCGCCGCGTCGGGGGACTTTCCGGCTTTCCGAAGCGGGAAGAAAGCGAACACGACGCTTTCGGTACGGGTCACGCGTCCACCTCTCTTTCCGCCGCGCTTGGATTTGCTGAAGCGGATCGTCTCAACCGATCGGACGCTTTTACCGTTTGCGTGCTCGGCGATGGCGCCTATACGGGCGGCATGATCCACGAGGCGCTCAATAACTGCAAAAAAGACTTGCGTCTCATCATTGTTCTGAACGAGAACGAAATGTCGATCTCGAAGAATATCGGAAGGTTTGCCCAAAGCCTTTCGCATCTCCGTTCCTCTCACGGATATATCAAGACCAAAAGTTTCATCGGTCGCTTTTTCCGCAAGATCCCTTTGATCGGTCGATGGATCTTCAACCGTTTGCTTCGGATCAAGAAAGGTGTGAAATCCGCCGTTTACGGAAGTAACCTTTTCGAGGATCTCGGGCTTTTCTACTTCGGTCCCGCCGACGGCAACCGGGAAGACGTTGTGGAAAGGCTCTTGCAGGAAGCCCGCGACTACGGGCAAAGCTGCATCGTTCACCTGAAAACACAAAAGGGAAAGGGTTTTGTCCCCGCGGAGAAAACGCCCGACCGTTTCCATGGTATGGCGCCAGCCGCCTCGACGCACTCCGAACGCCCGACTTTTTCCGCGGCGATGGGCGCGCATCTTTGCACGATGGCGGAAACCGACGACCGCATTTGCGCCATTACGGCGGCAATGGCGTCCGGAACGGGATTGGAACCTTTCCGCGAGGCGTTTCCGAAGCGATTTTTCGACGTCGGGATCGCCGAGGCGCACGCTGTGACCTTTGCCGCCGGACTTGCGGCGAACGGAAAGCGCCCCGCCGTTGCGATCTATTCGACGTTCCTGCAACGTTCTTATGATAACATTATCCATGACGTTGCCTTGCAGAAGTTGCCCGTGGTTTTCCTGATCGACCGTGCGGGACTTAATCTTTCGGACGGTCCGACCCACGCGGGCGTTTTCGACGTTGCGTTTCTCTCGGAAATTCCCGGACTGCGAATTTATACGCCGATCACCGTTTCCGCCCTGCAACGTGCCATGGACGCGGCATTTGCGGAGAACAATCCCTCCGCAATTCGCTATCCGAACGGACAGGAGCCGAAAGAAATCGTCAAGCATTTCAACGGAGACCTTTCTTCCGCTTCCGATTTTCTCCATGCCGATTTTGATGAATCGGAATCGATCGATGCCGTGATCGTGACGCACGGCAGGATCGCGACCGAAGCGATCCGCGCCGAAAGTCTGCTTGCCGCTCGCGGTGTTCGGACGGGAGTGCTTCTCTTGGAGCAGATCGCCCCCTACGACGCGGTGGCGGAGCGGATCGCGTCCCGCCTACCGAAAGAAGCGTGCGCGGTCATCTTCCTCGAAGAGGAGATCCGCGCGGGCGGAATGGGAATGTTGCTGTCGGACGCGTTGCGCGATCTCCCGATTATGCGGAACAAAACAACGGAAATTCTCGCTCTTTCCAATGCGTTTCTCGTTCCGAAAAAAGGACAGACTCTTTACGAAGCCGCAGGATTGGATGCCGAATCCGTTGCGAAAACGGTTTCGGACACGGTGGAAAAAAATCGAATCGAAAAATCGTGATACCTTATTGACAATCGTGCGATTGCGTGATACAATATAGGTATCACGATTATTTTTTCGGGAGGAAACGGTACCATGCTTCTTGAATTTCAATACAAAACGCTGCCGGGAACGGTTTTGGACAGGCGGGAAGTGGACGGGCTTTCGGGGCTTGCCTTCCTTCGCCATTTGTTCATCGGAACCGACGGAGTGATGATGGCGACGATCCGCAATATTTCGGGGATTGATACCTCAACTTTGCAAAACTGGGTCAAGCGCGGCTGGGTGGCAAACAGTACTCAGCGCCACTACAACATGGAGCAGGTGGCGCACATCCTCATAATCAATATGCTCCGCTCCTGTATGCAGCTCGAACACATTGCGTTCATTATTCGTTATATCAACGGCGACGTGGCGGACACCTCGGACGACATTATTGCGGACTCGTCACTCTACGATTACATTTGCCGGATCCTCGACAGCATGGAAAACCGAGGCGTTTGCGTGCTTGAAACGGTACGCGAAATCATCAAAGAAGTGATCTCGGACTATCGGGAACCGATCGCAGGCGCCAAAGAGCGTTTGGAACGAGCTTTGGAAGTGATCGTTACAACGCATTGCGCCGCAACGGTCAAGGGATACGCCGATCGGTTGCTCGCCGACATGACGAAGGACTGAACGGCATCCTCGAAGAATTGCCCGAACAAAAAGAAAAATACGATGTTTGTATGAGCAAACGTTCAAACGGAAGGGACGTTTGCCGACGGAAGAGGTGATTGCATGAAAACGGCTTTGATCGTCATTGGAATTGCATTTGGCGTTTGTCTCGCGCTCTATCTGTTCGTTTCTTATATCGTTTATCGGATGGCTTTTCGGAACGAGTATAAGCACAAGGATCTTTCCCGCGCCGTGCTGGAAGGGGAACAGTACGATCCCCACCGCAATTTCATGCTGCAAACGATTGAAACCGCGCTCGCCATCCCCGTCACCGAAGAAGTCCGCATTCCCGCCTACGACGGCGGAACGCTCTTTGCAAAATACTATCACATTGCCGACGGTGCGCCCGTCTGCATTCTTTTTCACGGCTACAAAGGCGACGGGATCCGCGATTTCAGCGGGGGCTTGAAGCTGGTGCTTGACAACGGGTGCAACGCGTTCCTCGTGGATCAACGCGGACACGCGCGCAGTCGCGGTCGAACCATCACCTTCGGCATCAAGGAGCGCCGCGACGCGGCGGACTGGGTGAAGTATGTTTCGGATCGATTCGGCAAAGAAACCCCGATTTTCCTCGTTGGGATCTCGATGGGGGCGGCAACGGTTCTCATGACCGCCGACACGAAGCTTTCCGGCAACGTTTGCGGGATCCTCGCCGACTGTCCTTATTCCTCGCCCGAGGAGATCATTTTGCGGACGGCGAAAAACAGAAATATCCCTACAAAATTTATGAAACCGTTTTTATACGGCGCGGCGACGATCTACGGACATTTTCGCTTGACGGAGACCGACCCCGTCCGCGCCGTTGCAAACGCGAAATACCCGATTCTGATCGTTCACGGAGAGGATGATCGCTTCGTTCCCGCCGAAATGAGCGAGCGGATCGCCGAAGCAAATCCGGAAGCGGTCACGCGCGTGACCTTCCCGAGTGCGGGACACGGGATTTCCTATGTGCTCGACACCGAACGGTACCGCCGCGTGATGCGTGAATTCATTCGGGAGCATCTTCCCGCATCTTTTTCCGAAGGGAGAACCGAAGCATGAAAAAGCGATTGCTCGCGATCGACGGAAACAGCATCCTCAATCGCGCGTTCTACGGCATCCGTCCGCTCACGACCAAGGACGGTTTCCCGACCAACGCGCTTTACGGGTTGGTTTCCATGATCACAAGGCAGGAAGATGCCGTTCATCCCGATTACCGCGCAGTCGCGTTCGATTTGAAAGCGCCGACGTTCCGCCACAAAATGTTCGAGGGGTACAAAGCGGGGCGCCGCCCCATGCCCGAAGAGCTTGCGTTGCAGCTGCCCGTTGCGAAAGAATTGATGCGTGCGTTGGGCTACACGGTGTTGGAAACCGAAGGTTACGAAGCGGACGATATTCTCGGTACGCTTTCCGCCATGTGCGAGCGCGAGGGCGTTGACGCCTATCTCATGACGGGCGACCGCGACGCTTTGCAGTTGATCTCCCCGTCGGTTCACGTTCTTCTGGCAACCAATCACGAAACGGAAGACGTGGATGAAAAAGCCTTTTTCGGAAAGTACGGCGTTCCGTCGTCCGCGTTTGTGGACGTCAAAGCGCTGATGGGAGATGCGTCGGATAAAATCCCGGGCGTTCCCGGAATCGGGGAAAAGACCGCGCTCTCTTTGATCGCGCAGTTCGGCTCTCTTGACGCCGTTTACGAACATCTCGAACAGGCGGGGCTCAAACCCGCGGCATATCGAAAAATGGCCGAAGGGAAGGAAAGCGCCTATCTTTCGCAGTCGTTGGCGCGCATCTGTCGGGAAGTTCCGTTGGGAATCGGTTTTTCCGATCTGGCAACGGGGAAGGATACGGACGCTTTGCGAAAGTTGTTCATTCGACTCGAATTTGCCGCGTTTCTCAACCGCTTCGCCGCTTCGACCGCGCCGAGCACCGAGCCACCCGCCGGAAAAGCCGAAATCGGAACGGTGAGTGCCGAAAAGTTTGCCGCGCTCTGCAACGGAACGGACGCCGTCGCGCTTGATTTTGAGGAAAACGCGATCTATCTCGGTGTGGCGGAAACTTCCTATCGCTTTTCGGGGGCTTTTGAAGAGCTTTTGCCGATCCTTGCGGGCAAGACCGTGGTGGTTTACGACGCGAAACAGTTCTACAAACAGCCCGTGCTGAAAGGCTTGCGCAGTCTCTCTCTTTTTGATCTGATGCTTGGAGCGTATCTGGTCAATTCCGCGAAAAGCAAGTATGAATTCCCGATTTTGACCATGGATTATCTCGGGGAGCTTCCCGCGGAGAACGTTCGCCGCGTCACCTGTTTTATGCGGTTGTACCGCGAAATACGCCGCAAATTGGAAGAAAGCGATCAGCTTTCCATGATGGAGACTGTGGAAATGCCGCTTGCGGCGGTGCTTGCGGACATGGAAACCGTGGGGTTCCGCATCGACCGCGAGGGCATTGCCCGCTACGGCGAACAGTTGGGAGAGCTTGCCCAAGCGTTGGAAGCGCAGATTTATTTGCAGGCAGGGAGACCTTTCAACATCAATTCTCCCAAGCAGCTCGGCGAGGTTCTTTTTGACGAATTGCGGCTGCCGCACGACAAAAAGAACAAGAATGGCTATTCCACAAGCGCCGAAATCCTCGAAAAATTGCGCCCCTATCATTCGATCGTTCAGGATATTCTGGATTACCGACAGGTCACGAAACTCAAAGGGACTTATACGGACGGACTTTTGAAGGTCGCCGACACAAACGGTCGCGTGCATACGACCTTCAAGCAAACGGGTACCGCCACGGGCAGACTTTCATCCACCGAGCCGAATTTGCAGAATATCCCGATCCGAACCGAACTCGGGCGGGAACTGCGCCGCTATTTTCTCCCCGCGGACGGCGACGTTCTCATTGACGCGGACTATTCGCAAATCGAATTGCGCCTGCTTGCCCATGTTTCGGACGACGAGAACATGATCCGTGCGTTCAACGCGGGTGTGGACATTCACACGACCACGGCATCCGCCGTTTTCGGCGTTCCCGAAAAAGAAGTCACGCCGGAAATGCGCAAACGTGCGAAAGCGGTCAATTTCGGGATCATGTACGGGATCGGGGCGTTTTCGCTTGCCGATGACATCGGCGTTTCCCGTGCGCAGGCAAAGGAATATATCAACCAGTATTTTGCGGGCTTTCCCAAGGTGGACGCCTACCTCAAAAGAACGATCGCGGAAGCCTATGAAAACGGTTACGTCACGACCGTGTTCGGTCGTCGCCGCTATATTCCCGAGCTTGCGGGAAAGAACAAGGTTTTGCAGAAGTTCGGCGAGCGCGTGGCAATGAACAGCCCCATTCAGGGAACCGCCGCCGATCTGATCAAGCTCTCCATGATCCGCGTTCACAAGCGGCTTGCCGAAAGCGGTCTCGACGCGCGCCTGATCTTGCAGGTTCACGACGAATTGCTGATCGAGGCAAAGCGGGAGTGCGCCGCCGAGGCGGAGAAGATCCTGAAAGAAGAAATGGAAAACGTCGTTCGTTTTTCCGTTCCGCTCACCGTGGAGATCCACAGCGCGGAAAACTGGTACGACGCAAAATAACCAAAAATCGCCCGACCGTTTTTCGGTCGGGCGATTTGGGTTGTTTCATTCTTGTTCTTTGAGCAGTTGCAGCGTTTGGTAAATTCCTTTAATGGGGATCAGCGTAATTCCCGCAACGTCGAGTTTCCGCTTTTCCGTGTTCCGATAGGGGATCACGGCTTTGGTAAATCCGAGCCGCGCGGCTTCCTTCACGCGCTGTTCGAGGTTTGCCACGGCGCGGCACTCGCCAGCGAGCCCAAGTTCGCCGATGGCGATGAGGTCGTCGGGGATCACGCGGTCGGTCACGGAGGAGATCAGGGCGAGCGCCACCGAAAGGTCGGAAGCGGGTTCGTCGATGTGCAGACCGCCGATGACATTGAGATAAACGTCGTTTTGATAAAATTTCAATCCGAGCCGCTTTTCCAGTACCGCGATGATGAGGCACATCCGGTTATAGTCAATGCCGTTGGTCGTGCGGCGTGGGGCGGGGAATGCCGTTGGTGTTACGAGTGCCTGAATTTCGGCAATGAGCGGTCGGGTTCCTTCGAGTGTGCAGACCGCGCAGTTGCCCGAAATGTTTTTCGGGCGCCCCGCCAAAAGCATTTCGGAGGGGTTTTCCACTTCCAGAAGCCCTTTATCGGTCATCTCGAAAACGCCGATCTCGTTGGTGGATCCGTAGCGGTTCTTGATGGCGCGGATAATGCGGTATGCCTGCTGGCGTTCGCCCTCGAAATAGAGAACGGCGTCCACCATGTGTTCGAGCACCTTCGGCCCCGCGATGCTGCCTTCCTTGTTCACGTGACCCACCATGATGACCGAAATTCCGTCGTTCTTTGCCTTGTTGATGAAGGAAAGCGCGGTCTCTCTCACCTGCGAAACACTGCCGGGGGTGGAATTGACCGCCGAGGAATACACGGTCTGGATGGAATCGACGATCATGACGTCCGGCTTGACGCGGTCGGTCTCTCGCAGGATGTTTTCCATGTTGGTCTCGGTCAGAATAAAGAGGTTATTCCCTTGGATCCCGAGCCGCTTTGCCCGCAGTTTGAGTTGTCCGCCCGATTCCTCGCCCGAAATGTAGAGCACGCGGCGAGTTGCACCGAGCACGTCGCAAATTTGCATAAGCAAAGTGGATTTTCCGATGCCGGGTTCCCCCGAAATGAGAACGACCGATCCGTGAACCAATCCGCCGCCGAGCACGCGATCAAGCTCTCCGAGCCCCGTGTTCTGCCGCATATAGTCGGGAATTTCAAGTTCGCGGAGCCCCGTGGCGCGGTTGTTTTCGGAAGCGGGAACCATGCTGACGCGCTTCGGAGCGGGAACTGCGGGAGCCGCTTCCTCCACATCCTCGACAAAGGTGTTCCAAGCGCCGCAGTTGGGGCATTTTCCCATCCATTTCGGCGATTTATATTCACATTCGGAGCAGATATAAACTGTTTTCAAGCCTTTCATTCCGGTTCCCCCGATCGGTTGAAATTTCCGTATTCTATTATACAGGAAACGAACCCGAAAATCAAGAGCCGATTGCAAGAAAATCCGAATTTCGTTCAGTCGATCCCGCGGCAGACTTCGGAAACGGCGAGAAACAACGTAAACGCCACGTCGCGGCGATAGTCGGGCATTGCGAGCTTTTCCGCCTCGGCGGGATTGGAGAGAAACCCGCATTCCACGAGCACGGCGGGAACGTTCAGGCGGTGCAAAAGATAGATCGCGTCGGTTGCCGCTTTGATCTCGCGTTCGTTGTCGGGTTGAAGCACCGCTTTCGCGGTCTTTTGAACGGTGTCGGCAATGACTTTCGATTTCGGGTTGTTCGGGGAATACCAAACCTGCAAACCGTCGTAGCGCGGATCGGGAAAAGAATTCATGTGGATACTCACGAAAATACAGTCCGGCGTGTCCTCGGCGATCTGTCGCCTTGCGGCGAGATCAAGCGATTTTTTGCGGCCTTTGTAGTCGGCGTTCCGATCGTATAGCAGAACGTCCTCGGTTCGCGTCATCACAACGGGAATTCCGTTCGCCGTGAGCAGGTCGCGCAGGCGCAGAGCAACGTCGAGGTTGACGTCCTTTTCGAGCAGATCGTTCACCCCGACGGTGCCGCCGTCCTCTCCGCCGTGTCCCGCGTCGAGAACAACGGTGGGAACGGATCGTTCCGAAACGGCTGCCCGATCGGTCTTTGTTTGCGTCGAAATGATCGCGGAGACGCCCGAAAGGACTGCCAGAACCAAAAGAAAGGGAAGAACGACCCGTTGAAGCATACCCGAATACCCTCCGATGAAAAATCGCGAAACGACGATCGGTATAGTTTATCCGATGGGATCGGTTTTTATGCCAAAATCACCAAAAGCCGAGGAAATGAAACAAAAAAACATTACATCCGCGGAGAAAAAGAAAAAATACGAAAAATATAATTGACAAACTTTCAAATATTTGTTATAATCTATAATAATCAAAATACAGACGAAGGGAGCGGAAGCACATGAAAATTCAGGAAAAGTTTGCAAAAGAAGGGCTGACGTTTGACGACGTTCTGCTCGTTCCCGCAAAGAGCGACATTCTTCCCGCCGATATCTCGCTGAAAACGAGACTGACCAATCGGATCTCTCTCAACATTCCTCTGCTGAGCGCCGCGATGGATACGGTCACCGAGGCGGAAATGGCGATCGCCATGGCGCGGGAAGGCGGAGCGGGTACGATCCACAAGAACATGAGCATCGAAAAGCAGGCGGACGAGGTCGACCGTGTGAAGAGAAGCGAGAACGGGGTCATTCTCAACCCGCTGTATCTGCACCCGAATAACCTTGTGGGCGAAGCGGAGGACATGATGCACAAGTTCCGCATTTCCGGCGTTCCGATCTGCGATGAAAACAAAAAGCTCATCGGCATCATCACCAACCGCGATATGCGCTTCATGACCGATTTTTCCATTCCGATCGCCGACGTGATGACAAAGGACAACCTGGTGACCGCTCCCGTGGGAACCACGCTTGCCGAGGCGCAGAAAATTCTTTTCAAGCACCGCATCGAAAAGCTCCCGATCGTGGACGAAAAGGGAATTTTGCGCGGGCTGATCACCATTAAGGACATTGAAAAAGCAAGCAAATATCCGAACTCCGCAAAGGACAGCAAGGGTCGGTTGATCTGCGGTGCGGCGATCGGCGTGACCCGCGACGTTCTCGAACGCGCAAGCGCTCTGCTTGCGGCGGGCGCGGACTTCCTCGTGCTCGATTCGGCGCATGGTCACTCCATGAACATCCTTCGTTCTCTCGCCCGCGTGAAAGAAGCGTTCCCCGAAGCGCAGATCATTGCGGGGAACATTGCCACGGCAGCCGCCGCGCACGACTTGATCTCGGCGGGCGCGGACGCGGTCAAGGTGGGTATCGGACCCGGTTCCATTTGCACCACGCGCATTGTAGCGGGTATCGGCGTTCCGCAGATCACCGCGATCTATGACGCGGCGGAAGAAGCGGAAAAATATAATATCCCCGTAATCGCCGACGGCGGTATCAAGTTCTCGGGCGACATGACCAAAGCGATCGCCGCGGGTGCATCGTCCATTATGATCGGTTCGCTCCTTGCGGGATGCAGCGAGAGCCCCGGGGAAGAAGAGCTCTATCAAGGTCGCCGATTCAAGGTCTATCGCGGAATGGGTTCCATCGCCGCAATGGAGCAGGGATCCAAGGATCGCTATTTCCAGGAGAACAACAAAAAACTCGTTCCCGAAGGCGTAGAAGGGCGCGTTCCCTACAAGGGAAGCCTTGCCGACACCGTTTACCAACTCATGGGTGGTCTCCGCTCGGGTATGGGCTATTGCGGCACTCCCACGATCGAGGATCTGCGGAAAAACGGTCAGTTCGTCCGCATTACCAACGCGGGTCTGCGCGAGTCGCACCCGCACGACATCAGCATCACCAAAGAAGCTCCCAACTACTCTTCGCAGGGATAACGGGAAAAATAAGAGTTTGAAAGGCGCGGCTCTTTTCTTGC
>JAGAEA010000049.1 GCA_017613355.1 Clostridia bacterium | reverse complement strand
GTGGTGCTTCTTTCTGCTTGTGAAGAAAGAAGCACCACGCCCCTAATGAAATCTTTTCTTCTATTTATCCCCGATACGGGTTTGCCGCGGCGGCAGAGCGCATTGCGCCAATGGTAAGTTTCGGCTTTTTGGATTTGAAAATCGAAGACCCCGCAACGATCACATTTGCGCCCGCGTCGGTTGCCTGCCCGATGTTTTCCGCGGAAAGCCCGCCATCTACCTCAACGTCGAGCTTTAAGCCGTCGCGCTCGGCGATCCGACGCACCGTGCGCACCTTTTCGAGCATATCGGGCATGAATGCCTGTCCGCCGAATCCGGGAACGACCGTCATAATGAGCGCCATTTGAATATCGGGCAAATAGGGGAGCAGACGGTCCACGGGCGTGGCGGGGGAGACGGCAAGTCCGCACCGTACCTCTCTTGCGCGAATGGCGCGGATCACGGCGGCTGGGTCGTCGCAACTTTCCACATGGAAAGTGATGATGTCCGCGCCCGCTTTCACAAAGTCGTCGATGTAGCGAATGGGGTCGTTGATCATCAAATGCACGTCGAAAATCAGTTTGCTGTGGTGGCGAAGCGCGGAGATCACGGGCGCCCCGAAACTGATGTTTGGAACGAAAGCGCCATCCATCACGTCAAGGTGCAAATAGTTCGCGCCCGCATCGGTCACGCGCTTAACGCTCGCTTCGAGGTTGGCAAAATCGGCGGCGAGCAGAGAAGGAGCAATGTAGATCATGGGAAATTCCTCCGATTGAAAAATTCGGGACAGGTCGCTGTCAAAAGGGAGAAAAGTGTCATATTCTGTCGTGAAGGTTCGCGTTGGGACGCCGACAGAGGACGATAAAGCAAACGGACGTTCGGGAAAACGACGTTGGCGGAAGAACGCTTTTGCGGGGGAGACCGGTCGGTTTCCTCCGCGCTTTGGTTCAGGGACGGACGAGCAGGCAGATCGCGTGGGCGGCAATGCCCCGCTTTTCACCCGTAAATCCGAGACCTTCTTCGGTCGTCGCCTTCACGCTTACACGGTCGACGGAAATGCCGAGCGCGGCGGAGATATTTTCGCGCATTTTTGCGATGTGCGGCGCAAGTTTCGGCGCTTGCGCAAGCACCGTTGCGTCTACGTTCCCGATCTCCCAGCCCTTCTCGCGAACGCGGTTTGCAACCTCGCGAGCCAAAAGCAAACTGTTTGCACCTTCCCATTGCGGATCGGTATCGGGAAAGAGATGACCAATGTCGCCGAGCGCGAGCGCGCCGAGCAGAGCGTCCGCCACGGCATGAACAAGTACGTCCGCGTCGCTGTGTCCGAGCAGACCCGTTTCGTGCGGGATATCCACACCGCCGAGAATGAGGCGGCGACCGCTTACCAAGCGGTGAACGTCGTAACCGTGTCCAACGCGAATATCAGTCATGGTCAACGTCCTTTCCGCGCGCGGCGAGAATCGCTTCCGCAAGCCGGATGTCGGCAGGCGTTGTGATCTTGATGTTTTCGCGGCTGCATTCCACAAGACGAACGCCGTAGCCGAGGTGTTCGATCAATCCGTTGTCGTCGGTCGGAACGAAGTTGTCCGCTTCGGCGCGTGCGGTCGCGGCGGCATAAAGAGCGAGGTGAAAGACCTGCGGAGTTTGCACCGTCCAAAGGTTTTCACGATCCACCGTTTCCTTCACGTTCCCGAGTGCGCCGGTTCGCTTGACCGTGTCCACCACGCGACAGGCAGCGGAGGCGGCTTTGTTCTTGTAGGCACAGGCACAAACGCGGGCGATTTCAAGCGGTTTTACGAGGCAACGCGCGCCGTCGGCGACCGCAACGAATTTTGCATCGGTACTCACGGCGTTCAGCGCGTTGCGCGCGGATTCCGCCCGAGACGCTCCGCCCGGGACGAGTTTCGTGAATTTCGTGATTTCATATTGTTCGGTCAAAGCGCGAACGGCGTCGTGATCTTCGGGGCGCGCCGCCACCACGATCTCGCGGATGAGCGGGCATTTCTGATATGCGAGGAGTGTTCGCGCAAGTACGGGGATCCCGCCGACGGGAAGAAACTGCTTGGACGTTTTTCCGCCCATACGTGAAGAAGATCCCGCCGCGAGGATCAGCGCGGCAGTGTGCGTTTTTTCATCGAATTCCCGATATGCCCGATAAGCGTCGATCGCTGTTTGAACGGTCTTTTTCATGCGGAACCTCCTTTCGCTGTTTTTCGGGGAAGAGATCAACGTTCGGTTTCTTCAAGCGCCGTGATCTGGTCAACGCGGCGCTGATGTTTTCCACCCGCGAAGGTCGCGCCGAGAAAAGCGTCCACAAGGTCGCAGGCAACGCCGTAACCGACCACGCGCTCGCCGAAGCAGAGAACGTTCGCGTTGTTATGTTCGCGGGTCAGACGCGCGCTGAACACGTCCGAGCAGGCGGCGGCGCGGATACCGCGGTGCTTGTTTGCCGCCATCGACATTCCGATCCCCGTTCCGCAAATGAGGATGCCCAATTCGGTCACGCCGTTTTGAATGTTTTTGCAGACCGCGTCGGCAAAAACGGGGTAGTCACAGCTGTTTTCATTGTCGGTGCCAACGTCGATCACATCCCACCCGAGGTCATTTTTCAAGTGGTCGATGATTTTCAGCTTCAAGCCGTAGCCTGCATGATCGGAACCGATGGTAATTGTTTTCATAGTCATTTCATCCTTTCGGAATTTGTTTTTTCAATTGTTCCGCCCGCGTGCGCTCTGCCTGCGAGGGACGGAGATAAACGGGCGCGAGCGCGGCGTCGGTGGTGAAATCCCCCGCAAGATATTTGCGGCGGGCGACTGCGGCGACCGAAGCTCCGCTTTGCAAACGAAGCCGCTCGGGAACGGGCAGAAAAGCGCGACCGATTTGTTCCGTTACGAGGTCATAGCCGTCTCCCGTGAAGCAGACGGGATCGCGATACGCGGCAAGAACGGTTTTGAGTTCTTCCGCCGACATTGCCGAATCGGGCAAAAGGCGGGTCATTCCGCCGTCCTCACAGCGAAACAACGCGGTGTAAACCTGACCCCGCCGCGCGTTCATCACAGGGCAGATTACCGCGCCGCGAACAACGGAGAGATTTTCGGCAAGCGCTTCGAGCGAGGACACCCCCACACAGGGCTTTCCACTTCCGAACGCCAGCCCTTTCACGGTCGCCGTTCCGATGCGAACACCCGTAAACGACCCGGGACCCGTCGCCACGGCAAACAAGTCCACGTCACGAACGGTCATTCCGGCGCGGCGAAGAAGTGCCTCGACCATGGGGAGCAGGGTTTCGCTATGCGTGTGTCCGATGTTGACGGTGTAGTCCGCAAGCAGGGAACTGTCCCGCATCAGAGCGACGGACGCGACGACGGCGGAACTTTCGAGAGCCAGAACAATCATAGGTTGCCTCCCTCTTGCGTTACGGTAATGCGGCGGCTGTCGGGATTTGACGGATCGTCCTTTTCGATGGTGACCCGCAAATGCTCGGACGGTAAAAATTCGAGAATGTTCTCGCTCCACTCCACAAGGCAAATACCGTCGCGGTTGAGATAGTCATAAAAACCGATCGAGATCAGCTCATCCTCGTCGGTGATCCGATACATATCGAAGTGAAAGACCGAACGCGGTTTTGCGGGGTATTCGCGCACCAGCGCAAAGGTCGGCGAACGGACGATGGATGCGGGAGAAACGACCGAGGCAAATCCGCGCACAAATGCCGTTTTCCCGACGCCGAGATCGCCGAAAAGCGCCACAAACAGGGGAAGGGAGAGGTCGGAGAGCATTTTGCGCGCAAGCTCCGCACCGCATTTTTCGGTTTCGAAAACGGAGGTCGTGTGAATGGTCTGTTCAATTCCCATATCGCGCCTCCGTTTCGGATTTTCTATTACATTCATTATAGCACGGCAAGCAGAATTTGTAAACCCTTTTCTTGTATTTTCCGCCCTTTGCGGTCATTTTTTGCGATATTCGGGGAGCGGTGTGCGTTTGCCGTCCGGGTCTTGGATCACGGTGTGATCCAATTCGTTTTTCAGCCGTGCCCGAAATTCCGCGAGATATTCTTCCCGCAGTTGTTTTTGCTCGACTGCTTCGGCAGGGGTCAGCCCCTCTTCGTGCTGTTTTTTCGCAAGCGCGTTGATGCGTAACTGTTTTTCTTTTTCCATAAGCGATTTCCTTTTTTGAAAAAAGAAGCGGCAGACCCGAACAGGGTGCTTGCCGCTTTCTTTATTTGCATAGATGCACCCGAGCGATCACGCTTTTCTCAAGGTGCGAAGGCAACGGGAGCAAACATTGATCGATTTCTCGCCGTCCAGTCTGATTTTGCGAATATTGGGATTCCAGGTTCTGTTGGTTTTCCGATGGGAATGCGAAACATTCTGACCGAACACAACTCCTTTGCCGCAAATGCAACATTTTGCCATTTTGAAATACCTCCTACACAAACGCTTCACCGCACACCGAAAACCGTGGCGGGGCAGAAACTACATTACAACAGCGATCATTATATCATATTTTCCGAAGAATTGCAAGTGTTTTTCCGAATTTTTTTGCCGAATTTGAAAAAAAACTCAAAAAAGCGGCGGCAGACCATTCGGATAGGCTTGATGTGGGATGTTCTCGGGGATCGGATCGGGAGAACCGATCGACACGAGCCCCCCTCCGTTTTGTTCCAGAACCGACCGCGCGAACGCAATTTGCGCCGTTTCCTCCCATGTGACCGCTCCGCAAACGAACGCCGCGTTTGCCGTAAGCATCGCGCGGGAAAGAGCGCCTTGCTCATCGGGCGCAAAGACGGTAACATGAAGTCCGCGTCCGATCAGGCGTTCCGCGAAGATCTGCGCGTCGGCATCGTTCGGATCGGCAAGGATCACCGCTTCCGGCGTTTCACGGAAGATCAGACCGTTTCCGCACGGCAAACGGAAGAAAGCCGCGTCCGAAGCGGTTTTGGCATCCGTTTCCGCTACCGTTCCGATGCGGGCAAACGGAAGTTTCTCCTGCGCTTCGATCAAAACCGCGAGGGGCAACGCACCGCCGGAAACGACGGCGGGATCGGTCAGCTTCGCGAAAAGACCGTTGCCGCGCATTGCGTGCAAAGCGTCGGTTATCGCTTCGTTCACGAGCACTTTTGCCGAAAGAATGTTCTTCTTGCGTGCGACCGATGTCAGGTCGGTCAGCATCTTGCGGAGCAGGGGAAAATCGGGGATCCCGTTGTCGTCCATTGGAACGGAGACCAGATACAGCCCGTTTTCAGCCGCCGTGAAATGACGGGACGGACGCTCCGCGCTTTTCGCAATCGAAAACACCGTCAGGGAGATACGATCCGTTTGTGCGGTGCGGAGCTGTTTTGCCGAGGCGGGGATCCCGAGTTCCGCCTGTGTGCGGTAAACGCCGAGGATCGTTGCGAGAAGCTCGCCACAGTCCGTTTTTTGCGGCACGGCGAGGTCAACGGCGAGTCGAGCCTCGGAGTAATCCGCACCGAATGCGGCAAGCGTGAGTACGGGAGCCAACGACGTGATCAATGCCGTGCGGAAGGGGGCACTTCCGACCGTTGCGGACGCGACCGAAACGGTGACTTTTTCAATGTTTACGATCTCTTCGATCGGTTGTTCGTCGGCGAAATAACGGCAGGCATTGTCATAAAGCGGCAGATGCGCGATCGGATCGGTGTCCGTTTCGTCTTTGAGGATCGCCGAAACGGGATGGGTCGCGTTCAACCCGCGAAGAAACGCGGTTTCAAAGCTCAACTGTTTTCGCTCCGACGTCACGATCACGGTTTGCGCGCCCGCCGTGATTGCGGCGAACATGGTACCCTGCATTCCGAGTGACGTTATGGCGCGGAGCACCTCGGCGGCATCCTCTTTCGGAAGCACCGCAATCCAATCGCCTTCCAATTCACCCGCGAGCATTTCCGGCGACGTTTCTCTTCCGAAACCCATGCGGTTCAAATCGAGATAGAGACCCGCGGAGACCGAGAGCAAAAGGGGAAGAATGCCGCGCGCATCAATGCGAAAAATTCCGTGCAGAGGGCGGAGAAAAGCGGGGTCGCCAACCGACTTGTTCATCACTTTCCGAAATGCCCGCGGAGAGAGGTCGCCGCGACGAATGAGCAGAAACACATCGCCGACCGTTGCCTTTCCGAGCGAGCGAGAGCCATCCGACACATGGAGAATTGCCGACGATCCGACCGCGCCGACAGATCCGCTTCCCACGGAACGGAGATCGATTTCCGATAACGATGCGGAAACGCCGTTCAACTCGCGCTCCTTGCCGCCGCGCGAGAGGGCGGCGTCAGCGAGGAAAAAGAGTTCTCCCGCGGTTACGGGTGCGTTTGCTTCGGGGCGGAGTTCGCGGCGCTTGTTCATCATATCGGCGTAGGTTTTCGCCATTTCTTCGTCGTTGGTGTCGAGTTGGGAAAATCCCGTTGCCGCAGGCGGCGTCGGAAGCGCGGCAAGGCGGTCGAGCAGGGAAAGCTCGCAAATCATGGGATCCCGTTTTGCGCGGGCATAGAACGCGGCGCAGGAAGCGAGCGCTTCCGCAGACATGGCGATTCCGAGATCGTCGCGCATTTTTTCAAACTGCTCGTTATGGTATTTGCCGAAATTGCGGATCGGACTTGTCGGTGTCCATTCATTCATATCGGTTACTCCTTGTGGGGAAAATTCATAATCGCTTTCAAAGCAGGCGCGCCGTGCAAAGGGTTCCGTCGTTTCCTTCGATGCGCACGGGCAGGATCCTGCCGTGGAGCGGGGTATCGGTCGGACAGCGGATTTCGACAAAGTCGGGGGTGTGTCCGTAGGCAAAGCCTTCCGCGTCGGTTTCAAAGAGGACTTCCGTTTCGCGCCCCGTCATGCCGTTGAGGATGTCGCGGCGGACGGCGGCTTGCTCGGCGGAGAGGACACGGACACGCTCGTGCTTGACCGTTTCGGGAAGCTGACCCGTCATGCGATCCGCTTCGGTTCCTTTGCGGCGGGAATACGGGAACACATGGATCATCAGAAAGCGCGCGCGGCGCACGAAATCCAGCGTTTCCGCGAACTCCGCTTCGGTCTCCTGCGGAAATCCGACGATCACGTCGGTTGTGAACTGTACGTTCGGGATCGCGCGGCGAAGCCGCTCCATTCCGTCCAGCGCCATGCGGGCGTTGTATTTGCGTTTCATTCGTGCGAGAACCGTATCCGAACCGCTTTGCACGGAGAGGTGAAAATGCGGTGCGAGCGAATGAAGCCGCGCGATACGCTCCACAAACGATTGTTTCATCAGCGAAGGGTCGAGCGATCCGAGGCGAACGCGACCGATCCCCGGGATGCGATCCACCCGTTCGAGCAGATCGGCAAGGGAACAGTCGGTCAGGTCGCGACCGTAGGACGCCGTTTCGATCCCCGTGAGCACAACCTCGCGGCAACCGCCGCGCACCAGTTCCGTGACCTCGGCGATCACGTCGCCTGGCGACTTGGAACGAACGCTCCCGCGCGCCGTGGGAATGATGCAGTAGGTACAATGATTTTCACAGCCGTCCTCGATTTTTACATAGGCGCGCGTTCGATCGAATTTGCGGATGTGCATGGTCTCAAATCCGTTCGTGTCGGGCGGTTCGGAAAAAACGCGGGGACAATCATTCTTTTCGCCGCGTTCCAAAAGGGATCGCGCCGCGTCAACCACCCGTTGCTTGTCGGCGTTCCCGCAAACGTAGTCAACGCCCTTAATGGCGGCAACCGCGCGGGGAGACGTTTGGGAGAAGCAACCCGTAACAAGGATGTAAGCCGACGGGTTTCGGTGAATGGCGCGGCGAATGAACTGCCTTGCTTTGCGATCCGCTTCGCCCGTGACCGTGCAGGTATTGATGACGTAAACGTCGCATTCATCCTGCGGCGGCAACACGGTAAAACCTTCCCGCGCGAACCGCTCGGCGATCGCTTCGGATTCGTATTGATTGACTTTGCAGCCGAGCGTGTAGATGCCGACCGTGGGATTTGTTTGTTTCATGGAGACTCCCGTCATTCGGATTTTTGACCGTTCTCTTTCTATTTTATCATTCTTTCGTGCGAATGTAAAGGAAAAAAAGAAAAAAATCGGGAGAATTTGCAATTTGGACTTGAAAAAAACGGAAAAGCGTTGTATAATCTATGTGATGGTTCGAGAACCGAAAGGAAACAAAGGAGATTTATCATGAGTGAATTGCACATTGTTGACCACCCTTTGATTGCGCACAAGCTTTCCATCATGAGAAATAAAAAAACGGGCTCCAAGGATTTTCGACAGCTCCTTGAAGAGATCGCGATGCTGATGGGCTATGAACTGACGCGCGATCTTCCGCTCGAAGAAATTTCCATCGAAACTCCCATTTGTAAAATGCAAACGAAGGTGATTTCGGGAAAGAAACTTGCGATCGTTCCGATCCTGCGTGCGGGGCTCGGCATGGTGGACGGGCTGTTGAGCCTGATCCCCGTTGCGAAAGTCGGACATATCGGACTTTACCGCGACCCCGAAACGCATCTTCCCGTGGAGTACTATTGCAAGCTCCCGCCCGATATCGACGAACGCATCGTCATTCTCGTGGATCCCATGCTGGCAACCGGCGGCTCCGCCGTTGACGCGCTCACCATGCTGAAAGCGCGCGGTTGTAAAAATGTTCGCTTCATGTGTCTCGTTTCCGCGCCCGAGGGCGTGAAAAAGGTGCAGGAAGCGCATCCCGACGTGGATATTTACACGGCGGCTCTCGACGAACGTCTCAATGAACACGCATACATCGTTCCGGGGCTCGGGGATGCGGGCGACCGTATTTTCGGTACTCTCTGAACGCTCAATTCAACAGGGGAGGGCGGAGAAACGGTACCGTTTCTCCGCCGTTTATTTCCATGCGGATTATCAATGTCAATCGGAACGACGCGGGGCAACGGCTCGATAAATTCCTTTCCAAAGCCGTGAAAGGCTTGCCGACCTCAATGATGTATAAATACATCCGTCTAAAAAAAATCAAAGTCAACGGTTCCCGCGCACAGCCGAACGATATGCTTGCGGAAGGGGACGAGATCGCGCTCTATATCCGGGATGAGTTCTTCGACTCGCCCGAGGGGGATGTGGAAGCGCTTTTTCGGATCGTCCCGAAGATCGACGTTCTTTATGAGGATCCAAACATTCTCCTGCTCAACAAACGCCCCGGGGTTCTCGTCCATGAGGACGCTTCGGCGGGGGAGAATACCCTGATCCTTCATGTCAAGGCGTATCTCGCGCAAAAAGGGGAATACGATCCCCGTGCCGAACAGTCCTTTGCGCCTGCGCTCTGCAACCGCATCGACCGCAACACGGGCGGCATCGTGATCGCCGCGAAGAACGCCGACGCGCTCCGCGAGATGAACGAAAAGATCCGAAACGACGAAGTCCGGAAATTCTACTATTGTGTGGTTCACGGCAGAATGCCGAAACGCGAGGATACCCTGCGTGCCTATCTCAAAAAGAACAGCGCGGACAATCTTGTTTCGGTTTCGGACGAAGAACGTTCGGGATGGAAAGAGATCATCACGAAATACCGTCTGCTTGCCGACAGGCAGGGGCTTTCGCTCCTCGAAGTCGAGCTCGTGACGGGCAGAACGCACCAGATCCGCGCACACATGGCGCACATCGGGCATCCGCTCCTCGGGGACGGGAAATACGGCGTCAATCGCCGCGACAGAGAACGGGGCTACAAATATCAGGCGCTTTATGCCTACCGCCTCGCGTTCCGATTTGAGAACGGGGAAGGAACGCTCGGTTACCTGAACGGAAAGAGCTTTGAAATTCCCAAACAATCAATCTGGTTTCTGAAACAGTTTTTGAACGACTGATCCGCACGATCGCGGAAAAATAAGAAAGGAAGGGGAGTTCTTGTGAAAAAGAGAATGTGGAAGTTGCGCGGAATGCTCGCACTGGGCGCGATTGCAACGGCTTTGACCTTGATCTTCCCGCAGGTCGGCTTTCTCGAATGGCTGACGATGATCCCCATGATATGGGCGGCGATCCGCATTTGCAAAGAGGATCAAACAAGCCTTTGGTCGGCTTTTCGATGCGGCTTTCTGACGGGGTTCTGCTTTTATTTTGTTCTCTATCATTGGCTCGTGCATCTCTATCCCATGGATTTTGTCGGCATGAGCCCCGCCGCGTCGGTCGCGGTGATCGCCGCGGGATGGCTTGGTTTGCCGATCCTGAATGCCATTGTGTGCGGATTCGTATTTTTGCTGTTCCGCCTGATGCACAAAAGCGGTATTTTCGGATACGTTCCGCTTTTGCGTCCGTTCTCTTTCGCCGCGCTTTGGGTGGCGTTTGAATGGTGTACCACGCAAACGTGGATGGGCGTGCCGTGGGGTCGCCTTGCGCTGGGACAGATCGAGATGAAGCCGATGCTCGGAATTGCCGCGCTGTTCGGTTCCTACGGCGTCACTTTTCTGATCGTTGCCGTCAATGCGCTGATCGCGGAAATCGTGCATTCGCCCCGGCAAACGGTTGTTTGCGGAATTGTTGCGGCGGTATTGTTTGCGGGAAATCTCGGGATCGGGCGAATTTGGTATCGTAGAGAACCAAAAGCGGAAAGCACGGTCAAAGCCGCCGTTTTGCAAGGAAACATCGGTTCCCACGAGAAATGGGGAGAGGACAGTTTGGATCGCACCAAAACCGTTTACGGCGACATGACCCGCACCGCCGTCGCGGACGGCGCGGAACTGGTCATCTGGCCCGAAACGGCGATCCCGTTTGTGCTCAATCAAAACAGCAGTCTGCGAAATTGGGTCGCCGATCTTGCCGAGGAATGCCGCGTGACGATCCTCGTCGGAGCGCTGTATCGGGACGCCGGCGGGAAAGAATACAACGTGCTATATGAAGTCCTGCCCAATGGCGTCATTTCGGAAACCGTTTATGCCAAGCGGCATTTGGTCCCGTTCGGGGAATATGTCCCCTTGCGGGAAATGTTTATGACGCTGATCCCGCCGCTTGCCGAGCTTTCTGCTTTGGATGATGACCTTTCCGCGGGCAGATCTTCGGCACTTTTTGAAACCGAATGGGGCAAACTCGGTTCGTTGATCTGTTTCGATTCGATCTACGAGACATTGACGATCCGAAGTGTACGCGACGGCGCGGAGCTGATGATCCTTTCGACCAATGATTCGTGGTTCTACGATTCGGCGGCGGTCTATCAGCACGAGGCGCAGGCGCAACTGCGCGCCATCGAAAGCGGACGGTGGTTTTTGCGTTCGGCAAACACGGGGATTTCTTCGGTCATCACACCGAAAGGGGACGCGGTTGAAACCGTGGCGCCACTGGAAGAGGGATACATTGTGGAAACAGTGGGACTGACCTCTGCGCGAACGCTTTACAGCCGCATCGGAAACCTGTTTGTCTGGCTCTGCATGGCATTCTCGCTTGCTCTCGCCCCCGTGGGGTATATTTTGAAGCGAAAAAAAGAACAAAGATAACCGAAAGACGTCGGGGCTCGGAATTTTCCGAGCCC
>JAGAEA010000048.1 GCA_017613355.1 Clostridia bacterium | reverse complement strand
GCGTTGTGACTGGAGTTCAGACGTATGCTCTTCCGATCTAAGAAAAGGGTTCCCCGCCCCAAGGTCTTTTCCCCCTACTCTCTTCCCTTCGGCACGGCGAAGCGGATGGCGGCGGGGGCGACTTCAATGGTAAAGCGATTTTGGGTGATCAGTTCGCCGTCGAAGGAATAAACAAACCCTTCGGGCGCGTCAACCTCGATTTTCGCGCCGCGGCGGTAAACGATGATCTTCTCGAATTTCGGGTTGTCGATGTGGGTGCCTTCTTTGTAGTCGTTCATCAGGGAGACGAAACGAATACGGGAAACGAGACGGACAAGGCAGACTTCGAGAAGCCCGTCGTTGTCGAGAGAGCGGGGAGCGCAGCGGTAGGAACCGCCCACGTAGCGGCCGTTGCAGACCGTGCAAAGCAGGATCTTCCCTTCGGGATTGAGCAACTCGCCGTCCACGGTGACTTTGCAATCGTTTTTCATGCCCTTGAAAAGCGCGACGAGAACGCCCGTGGTGTAGGCGTGCCTGCCGCCGATGATCTTTTTGCGGCGAACGTTCTCCATTGTCTTGGCGACGTGGGAGTCGAAACCGAAATGGGCGGCGTTGATCGCGTAACGATTCCCCACGCGGATCAGGTCGATCGGCTCCTCAACCGCCGCGGCTTGGGCGGCAAGATCGAGAAACGGCTCGGCGCCGCCGTAATACTTCACAAAATCGTTTCCGGAGCCGCAGGGATAACAGCCGACCGACGCCTGCGAATATCCCACAACGCCGTTTACCACCTCGTTGAGCGTCCCGTCGCCGCCGCAGGCATAGAAGCGGACGGGTTCGGGATGCGCTTCGCAGTAAGCGCGGATGAAAGAGGTCGCGTCGCCGGGCGCCTGCGTGCGGTAAATGTCGTAATCGGCGCCGAGTTCACCCGCGAGAAGCCGCTCGCGGATGGAATCGTAGGCATTCTGCTTGCCTGCGGCGGGGTTGATGACAAAGATGTGTTTCATCGGTTCGGTTCCTTTGTTCCGTATTTTGTGTACGCGGAAAACGCGGACGGGATCGCATAGTCGGACAGGCGCTCGGCGGCGTTTACGAGGTAACAGCCGGACGGCGGATGATAGCCGTCGGACATCGGCGCGACGTGAACGGTGTAGGCGATCATGTGCCATTCGATGTGGGTAAACACGTGTTTCGCGTCCTCGACGCGACGAACGTCAAGCGGCGCGAAGCCCATGGTGCGGATCACGGCGGGAACTTCGTGGGGGGACAGGTGACCCCTGACGTTCGGGTATTCGTAGAGCCCCGCCAAAAGCCCCGCCGGGGGACGTTTCCGAAGCGCCGTGCGGGCGCCGTCGCGGATGATGAAAACGGTCAAATTTTCAATACGTCTGGGCTTTTTCGACGATTTAACGGGCAGTTCGGCGGTCAGGTCGTCGCGGTTGGCAACGCAGAAAGGCGCAAGCGGACAGACGGCGCATTTCGGGTCGCCGTTCGGGACGCAGACGCACGCGCCGAGCTCGATGAGCGACTGCGTGAACGCGCTCGCATCGGTGGGAATGACCGAACGAAGCGACGAACGGAAGCGGGATTTGGCGGCGGGGTCGGCGATGTCGTCGCGGGAGCCGACGGCGCGGGAGAGGACGCGAAGGACGTTGCCGTCCACGGCGGGAACGGGCAGACCGAACGCAATGGAAGCGATGGCGCCCGCCGTATAATCGCCGATACCGGGGAGAGATCGCAAAAGGGTCTCGTCGGCGGGCATTTCGCCGCCGTAGTCACGGACGACCATTTGCGCCGCTTTTTGCAGGTTGCGGGCGCGGCTGTAATAGCCCAGCCCTTCCCAAAGTTTGAGCAGGCGGTCTTCGGGTGCGGCGGCAAGATCAAAGACGGTCGGGAACGCTTCGAGGAAGCGGGCGTAGTAGGGCTTGACCGCCTCGACGCGGGTTTGTTGAAGCATGATTTCGGAGATCCAGACGCGGTAAGGGTCGCGGGTATGCCGCCACGGCAGATCGCGGGCGTTCGAGCGATACCACCCGAGAAGCGCGTCCACGGCTTCGGGGGATAAAATCGGCGTTTCGTTCGCATTGCCCATGTGCCGTCCCCCTTCCCGCGCAAAATATCATCTTTTTTATTATACAGGAAAAGAGGAAGTTTGTCAAGAAAAAAGAGGAGAAAAGGGAAAGGTCGCGAGGGGGAGAGAAATTTCTTAAAAGAAATTTCTCTCCCCCTCGCACTCCCTCTTTTTCAAAGAACGCGGAAAGAAAATTTGCAATAACTGCTTAAAATTCCGCTACGTGTTGATATGTGCACGAAATATCCCGATGTGCCGCAGCAAGGACGAAAGAGAAATCGCCTGTATAAAAGACTCATCCACCGATTCCAAACTGCTTCGCAGTCGTAGGGAAGGTCAAGGGCAGAGACTCATCCACTACCTACGGTGGTGGATGAGTCTTTTATAACAAACAATTAAACCGAATATAAAATTCCCCGCCGAGAAAATCTCGGCGGGGACTGCATTTACTTGTTTATTTGAAAAAATCATTCGGTCGGCAAACCCAAATGCTTCATCAGCGGGACGGGGTCGTTCGCGGTGATCAGCACCGCGCCCTCTTTGATGCACCGTTCCACGTCCGCGTCGTTGTCCGCGCAGTACATATGGATCGGGAACTTTTTGGCTTGATAGAACGGCAGGATTTCGGATTTGACGATCGCCATGGAAAGCCCGATCTCATCATAATATTTGTACCCGTCCGGCTCCCATTCTTTCATTTGAAAATCGGGATAACCCATGGTGCGGGCGTTGTACTTCGTTTTGAGATACTTGATGATCCGCGCGTTGAACGCATAGAAAATGCAGGGGTCGAAAAATCCGTACTTTTTCAGCAGTTCCACCGTCAGATCCACGGTCTCCTCGGTGTATTCCTTGATCTCCACGCCGAGAACGAGATCGGGGCGTTTTTCGGCACACAGGCGGAGCAGTTCTTCCAGCGTGGGAACCTCGACCTTCTTTCCTTTGCCGACGAATTGATCCCCGAACTTGTTGACATAGGACGCTTCCAGCGTTTTCACCTCCGCAAGGGTCATGTCGCGCAGGTGCTTGTTGACCCCGCAGGTGCGGAGCGCGTTTCCGTCGTGCATGAGTACCGGAACTTTATCCGAGGTCAGCCAAACGTCGAATTCGATGCCGTCCACGCCGAGGTCGATTGCCGCCTCATAGGAGATCAGCGTATTTTCGGGATATTTCGCACAGTATCCCCGATGTCCTTCTACAAAAATCCGATCTGATTTCATTGTTTTTTCCCTTTCGGTTTGTATGTTTGAAAATTTCGGTCGTGCCGCCCCGAACGGGCGGCGGCTTTATCCCATTTGAGAAATGCGCTTGATCCGCTCGAAAGCGATTTGCAGGTATTCCTGGTGGCTCTTTTCGAGATATTTTCCCTTTTGGTCGATCTCCAACGTCAGAGCGCCCGTGTATTCCGCCGCGCGAAGCCGCTTCATCATGTCGGCATAGTCGAGGTTCCCGTCAAATGGCATGAGATGTTCGTCGGGGTCGCCCCAATAGTCGTTATGATCCCTGCCGTGATTGTCGTGGATATGCGTGCAGAACACGCGGTTCCCGTAGAGTTCGAGGAAATGCACCGTTTCGGTGTAGCAATGTTCGTGCCCGCAGTCGTAGCAGAACCCGACTTCGGGGATCTTTTCGTACCGCTCCATGATGGCGGCGAGGTTGCCGACTTTGCGGAGATTTTCAAACGCGATCTTCACGTTTTTGGAAATGGCATAGTCCACCATCGCGTCGAACCGCCCGAACCCCACGTCGCAGAGCTGCGGCGGGAACCAGCCGGACGAAACGTGGCAGACAACGACGGGGACGTCCGCTTGGGACGCGGCGTCGATGCTGCTGTAAATACCGTCCCGCAAATCCCGATAGGCAAGCCCCGGGACCCAGAAATCGTTGATGCCGTTGAAAGGCGCGTGCAGGAAGTCGAGCGACAGTCCGAGCCGTTCGCACCGCTCTTTCATGGCGCAAACGGTTTTCGGGTCGTATTCACCGCCGAATACCATGTCAAAGCCCGCTTTTTTGATCTTTTCCAGTGCGTCAATCTCCGCCACACCGGGCAGACAATTGGCGATGATACCGAGTTTTTGTTTCATCATTTTCGTTTTTCTCTCCGATTTTCAATCGTTGTGCACAACCAAAGCACAGTACATTGGTATTGTAGCACTTTTTAAGGAGAATGTCAATATTTTCCCGCTTATTTTGAGAATTCCGGAGCGATTTCCTTTGCGATGCAGTCAACGGTCATTCCGTCGTAAGAAACGACAAACCCGAGCGGTTCCGCGAGCGCGCAAAAATCGTCGTACCCGACGGATAAACCGTTGTGGGAAAAATGGTTCAGAACGAACACCGTGTTCTCATCGGCAACGCCGCAGTCAATCAGGTCGTTCCGGCACCGCACGTTTCTGCCGAGGCACATATGCCCGTGATAGTTCAAATCCTCGTGCGCGCCCTCGGTACAGTCCAGCGAAATCAGACCGAGTGCGGGCTTGACCCGTTTCAGATACTCCATCGTCTCTTCCGGAAACAAATCGGTATCATGGGCATAGAGCAGCGAACCCGTTTCGTCCTCGATCAGGTAGATATAGGGGTGCGCCGTCCCGTGCGCCGCTTTGAGCGCGGTGATGCGGTAGGAACCGATTTGAAACGGTTCAAACGGCTCCACCCGATGGAATTGCAAAAAGCCCTTCGCGTTTGCGACAGGTCCCGAGATCGCCGCTTCCACATCCTCGCTTCCGAAAACATGGAAAACCCCTCTTTCGTACTGATTGTGCGGTTTGAGGTGGTTGAGCTCCCACGGGAACAGATGATCACCGTGCGTGTGCGTGATGATACAATGGTCGATTTTGGAATAGTCGATGCCGAAGCGGAGCGCGTGCGCGTAGGCGTCGCAGGGGAAGTCGATCAACAGATCGTCGTTGACCAGCGCCTGCGAACGGGTACGGAGATGCCTTCCCCCCAGTTCCCGCGACTTGCGACAAACTTCGCAGTTGCAAAAAACGGCGGGGATCGCTTCTGCGGCGGCAGTGCCGAGATATTGCAGTTTCAATGCGTTTCTCCTTTCCGGATTCGGGATCCATTCGGCGTTGTCGGCGTAACGCAAGGAACGATGCTTGTTATTTCCACGCGACCTCGCAGATCAGTTGGCAGTGATCCGAACTTTTCAGTGCGTCGGGCGTGGCGTTCAAATAGTGCGTGTAAACTTGAACGGTATCTTTGGTGACGAACATATGGTCGATGGAGTTGCCGGCCGGGGGCGCTTTCCCGAGGTCGTGCCAGGAGCGTTTTCCCGTAGTCTTGCTCACGGTGGCAAGATCGATGCAGTTTCCGAGTTCCGCGCGCCGATCAAGCATTTGGATCGATTCGGCGTTCGCCGTGGCGTTCATATCGCCCATGATGAACACGGGCAGATTTGCACCGTAGGCGGTTTTCAGTTGATCGAAGCGTTCCAGAATTTCGCGGGAGTTATCCTCGCGCCATGCCGCCCCTTCCACATCATTGGAATGAACCTGCTTCCCTTGCCTTTCATACTGTTCCTGGATCGAAGCCGTTACGATCGCGCAATGTACGTTGATCACGGCGAAGGTTTTATCGGTTGCCAGATGCTTGAACACCGCCCAGGAGAGGATCTTGGTTTTGGAACCGTCTGCTTGCCGCGCAAACAGATAGCTGCCGCTGTTCAACAGTTTGCAACTGTCGGCGCGGTAAAGGATCGGCGTATGGCTCTTTGTCGAGGACGTTCCGACGGTAGCGCAGGCAGCCGAATAGTAGGAGCTCAACCCGCTCACGACAAGGCTGTGACCGCCCGAATCGCATTCCTGCAAACCGATCACGTCCGGATAGTATTCCATGTAGATATCTTTGAGCAGTTTTGCGCGCGTGGTTCCGTCGTTCTGGTTCAGAAATAGCACGTTGCTCGACATGATCCGCAGATCCGCTCCGTCGATCAGCTTTTTCCCGATCTCCGCCTTGCGGGATACCGTTTCAACCGGCAAAGAAACTTCGAGTTTTCCGCTCGAACTCAAAGAAAGGTGCTCATCCAGCAAATTCCGCACGCTCCATTTCGAGGCAAGCGAATTATACGCCGCGAGCGCGACCGATTTTCCGTCGCATGACAGCGAATATTGTCCGTCGGCGGCGGTCAATCCTTTCGAGAGCTCTCTGCCGCAATCCCCGAACAAAAATTCATGCTCGGCGGCGGGAGCCGATGACGGCACCGCTTTAAGCCTCACGCCACAAAGCAGACGGACGCGGGTTTGGAGTTCTTCCACCGACGAACGGTAAAAGTCCTCGCGGAACGCGGAATAAACGATTTGAAATTCCGAAACGTCCACGCCGCCAAAGGTCAATTCGGTCACGGAATAGGTGCCGTCCAAGCGCGCAAATTCTCCCGTTTGGACCGTCAGCGTATTGCCGGTCGCCGTGTTGACCGCTTCATTGACGAACTTTCGGACAGCCGACACGGTTCGCGTATCGTTTCCTCCCACGATCACCACGCGACTGCCGACGACCTTCACCGTATAATCGTCGGAACGGACGTTTTTACCGACGTCGAGCGTGACCTGCCGCTGTTCCATTTCCCCGATCAGGATCTCTTTATCGGTCTCCCTCTGTTTTTCCACGGAAAGAACCTGTAAAGTCACTCCCGTTTTGTCCTTGATCGCGTCGCGCAGCTGTTCCGCAACACGAACGATCGTTGCATCGGCTCCCTGCGGATAGAGGATGACGTAATCCGAAGCGCCTTCCGACACGATCGTGACGGGAGTTCCGTTCGGAACGTCCTCCCCGCCTTTCTTCACACAGCCGAAGCAGGCAAAAGCGGAAAACAGCACTACCGCCGACAGCAAAAATCCGAGTATGCGTTTCATCATTTTCGTTTTCATGTTTTTTCTCCACTCAATTCGTCGTGTACGTCTTTTTGCTCATTTTATATTCATCGAGGAACCATTCGGCGGTTTTAGTAATCGTGACCGTCGCGGTTTTCCCGGAAAAATCAAACGTCATTTTCATATTGCCGAAATAATCGTCGCAGACCTGCACCCAAAGCACGAAAGTATTGCTGTCGGTCCATGCGCCCGAGCAGAGCGCCCGATAGCCTTTCCCGTTCGGATGGTTGATGGCTTCGCCCGAATACTGCGGTTCTTCCAGTTGGCATGTCAGGTTCTCTCCCAGCCCGAAGCGCAATTCCTTACTGCCGCGCGAGGTGACATAGGACAGCGTTCCGCTCTCATCCGCAAACGTCAGGCGGAACGAGGAAAACGCCGCGCCGGAGCCGGAATAGGTCTTGCCGTTGACGGTTGCGGCAAGCGCACTGCTCTTTGCACCCTTTTGCGCCGGAATTTGAAACTCGGCGATCCGCCGATCCAAAAGTTCCCGATCGGCGACAGTTTCCGTAACCGTTCCGTCGGTCACTTTCGCGAGCAGATGTTTGCGGAGAATTTCAAAAATGGTATCTTCATCGTCTTTTCCGTTTCGCTGATAACCCTGATTGTCGGCGGTGCAGGCAAACACCAGGTCCATGGATGGTACGCAAATGGCAAGTTGACAGCCCATTCCGAGGAACGCGAAGCCGAAATCGGTGATCCAAATCTGATAGCCGTAGCCCGTGCAGTTGTCGTCCTCCCCGTCGGGAATGGCGATTTGATAGGACGTTGCCGCGCGGACGTAATCGGCGGGCAGGAGTTGCTTGCCGTTCCGATTTCCGCCCTGCATGACCAGATACGCGAAATCGGCAAGGTCGCGGGTGGTGCACATCACACCGGAACCGCCCCACGCATATCCCTCGGGGGCTTCGACGCACCACGCGTTCTCGGAAAAACCGATCTCGTTCAGCACGTTCCGTTTGAGATATTCGAGAAAGGTCATCCCCGTGATTTTCTCCACCATAACGCCGAGAACGTAGGACGCGCTCGTGTCATAATGGAATACGGTTCCCGCTTCGTGATCGGGTTTGCGCCCGTCGGCGGGGTCGAAAAAGGTGGCAACCCAGTCCATGTCGTTCGGCCCGTCGTAGGTGCTCCCTTTCGGGAAGGGCGACGCCATGCGCAGCAGATCGACGATCTCGGTATTCTTGATCCTTTCGTCGGTGGACGACGTGATATTCTCCGCAAAGCACGAAAGATCCCCGATCTTCGTGTTGATCCCCTGCGGGAACAAATGACTGTAACGCGGATCGGACACGAGCAGACCGACCGACATTCCCACAAAACTCTTGCTGACCGAATACATCCGGTGCAGGCTGTTTTCATCGAACGGCGGCGCATAGCATTCCGCAACGACCTCTCCATGCCGCATGACAAGCACGCTGTGCATGGAAAGTCCCGCATCCGAGAAAGCGCCCAACATGGAAGCAATCGCGCGGGACGAAACCGAAACTTCGCTTGTTTGCGAAGCGTTCGAACGATCTTCGGTTGTTTGGTTTTGCATGGCGGGATCCTCCGTGAGCGTGGCAGGGTCGTTCTTTGCGTTTATACAACCGGAAAACAAGATCGCAAACAGGCAAAGAAAACAGATGGAACCGACTATCTTTTTGTTTCTCATAAATCCTCTGTGGACAAATATGCTTGACTGCCCCTGCCGATCACTCCGACATGATCCGCACAACGGCGTCGAGCGTTGCGTCGGTGATGCCGATGGATTTCAGATAATTCCGGACTTTTTGCTGCAAGGTGCTTCCGGGCATTGGATCAACGACCGCAACAACATTATTTGGCTTTTGAATGGTTTCCGGCGTGCGAAGGGTAAAGTCGGGATCGCTTTCCGAGCAGATCGCGCCGAAGTCCGAGAAGCAATAATCATAATAGAGGTCTTCCTCGGAAACGCCGAGCAACCCATTGACCAGATATGCCACCGCTCCGGTGCGGTCGGTTCCGATCGCGCAATGGAAGAAGATGGGATAATTGCTTTCGTCCGCGAGCACCTCGAAAATAGCCGGCAACACGGTTTGCATTTTCGACATTGCACTGCCGGAACAACCGAGATTGAAGAGCTGCACGCCGTCAAGAACCGATTTCGTTCTGATCTCATCTTCTCCGCTCCGCAGGTCGATCTCGGTTTTCACGCCGAGTTCTTCGAGCATGGTTTTCTTGCCGATCTCCGTGATCATCACCGAATTCGTTCTGCTCAATTTTCCGGTGCGGTAAAGCATTCCCTGCTTCACCTTTTTCCCGTTGACCGTCGTCCAACCGCCGAGATCGCGGCAGTTCGTGACGCCGTCGATTTTGAGATTTCGAGGACCCTGACTCGTTGTGGTGAAAGCGGCGATCTCGCTTTCATAGGTAACGTTGTCTTCCGTGAAGGAGACTTTCCAATAATAGGTCGTGCCGAGATACAGATTGTAAATTTTATAGCTGTCGTCTCTCGTCGTGTATGTTTTGGCGTTGCGCAGATCGGGAGACGTGCCCACAGAGACTTTGTATCTTGTGAACGGCGGGACTTCGTTGCCGTCGATGCTCCAAGCAAGCACGATCTCTTTCGGATAACTTCTCTCGGAAGTGGGTCTTTCGGGAACGTAGGCGGCGATATTGGCATAATTACCGTTCAAATAGTCCGCCTGTGCCTTGGTGTGAATATCCACGTTCCCGCCGAGGTCGGCAAGAGAGATTACATACTTCGGCTGTTCGACGGTATCGAGAGATCCCGTTGTGTCCGAAAATTCCGTTGTGACCCCTCCTTCTCCGCCTTTTTCGGTGCATCCGAACAGGACGGAAAACAGCGTTGTCGCCAACAATAAAAAACCGAGAACCCGTTTCATTCCGTTCATTCTTGATTTCATCATTGCACCTCAATTCAAGATATTTTTATTTTCCGTGTCAATCATTCGATCGCCGCGAAAAAACGGCGGCAGAACGGGATAATACGGGTTCTTTCCCAATAAAGGGGTAGGAGAACCGATTCCGCCACCCCTTTCGGTCGTTGCTGCCCTCATCCGCGCCGGACGGCGCGGATGGGGAAAAAGACATTACCCAATGATAAAGTCGTCAAGCCCGATATTGTCGTCTTGGGATGCGGTGAGGATATCTTCCATGCGGATCAAAATAAATTCCACCGTCGGATTTTCATAGATCTGTTTCATGTTCGTTTCCTCCCGTTAGTTCATAACGATATCCGAAATGACGCCGCGGTGATCGGAAACGTATCCGGATGCGTTTCCGGATTTGTTCAGGTATTGATCCGTGATGACACGATAGGAAACCGGAGTAAAATCATCCTTTCCGTAGAAGCACCAGTCGATGTGGGAACCACCCGACGTGGTGACTTCCTGTCCGCCGACGTTCTCAGGCGTATTCTCGTAGACGTTCCGATAGCCCTCGTCCTTGAAATACTTGATGGCTTTCGAGGACACGGTATCGTTGAGGTCACCGCCGAAGAGAATGGGATTGCCGCCCGCTTTCCCTTCGAGATAATTCAACAGGATCGCCGCTTCCGCTCTGCGAACACCGCTTCCGGCGTCTCCCGCGGCAAGTTCGGCTCCGGACTTATGCGTCACATTGTTGGTGGAGAAATGGAGACTTGCGCAGGTAAACGCCGCGTCGCCGTTGTTATGGTCAACAAGGTTAACATAACAGCTCGGGCGCGTGGTGTTCTGTTGATAGGTCCCGGTATTGTCGCCAACCGTAATTTCAAAGGTTTGAGTGCCTTTGGTATCCGGCGTGTTGGTCAGCCAGAAGATGCCGGAAGAACCGGTTGTGCCGAAACGCTCCGTGCGATAGAGGACAATGGGAATATAGGCTGCGGGAGCGTTGGGATAATCGTCGTAGATCGGTCTGTGATAGAAAGTGTTGCTGTTCACGCCCACGACCGTATAACCGGTCAGATTTTTGAGGGCGTAGTTATACCAATCACCTTCCTTATCCACTTCCTGCAGGAAGATGATATCGGGATCGTACTTGACGACCTCTTTGAGGAATCGATAGGAGCGTTCGGCATGGGTGCCGAGCCCTTTCTCGTTATTCGGATCGCGCAGCAGGTTCTGCTGCAAAACGCGGATCTCTTTTTCGTTGCGATAGAAGTTTTCCAGCGTGGTACGCATCGCGGTCGAATAGGGGCTGTAAAGCTTTGCCGTAGCGCCCGGAACGTTCACCGCGTTGGTATAGTCGCCCGCCGAAGCCTCGGTCACATCCTCATGCGCGAGGCGCGCGATATGCGCCACCGAGCGGGAGTTGACGGTTTCTTCATAAGCGGAATAAATGATATCCCCGTTCTCAAACTCCACATAGACGATCGCGGAGAAGGAAACGCTGTAATTTTCTTCCCTGATGTTGCCGATCACGCCCGTAAAGGCTGCGTAATCGCTGTTGTTTTCCAGCAGATTGACAGCCGGAATTTTGAGATACTTGGAACCGCTTGCAACGTCGATCGCTTCCAGCGCGGCAATGGTGAACGCACCGGCGGTTTCCACATATTGGGTTGGCGCGATCACGACGCCGTAGCCGGCGACGTTTGCAAGCGAGGCGAGATAGGCTTTGGAAAGAACGCCCGTGAAGCGAAGCCCCGTGGGGGTATCCAACCGAACCGACGCGCCGTTTTGTAGCCCCGCCGTGAAGAGCTGTTTGCTCGCGACCAAGCTTGCAAGGCCGGAAGGAACCGGGAGGTCGCCCGCGCGCTTCGTCCAGCCGACGGGAGCCGTGGCGCCCGTGCCGAGCAGGTCGGTAACGCTTCCCAGAATGGTCACGCCGCCGGTGCTGTCGGCTTTTCTGGCAATGCCGTTGGCGGCAACGCCGTTGAGCATATAGGTCGAGGCAATGGTTCTCTCTCCATCCGCTTTATCCAGACTGCCGGAAGCAATGGCATAAACGTCTTGATATCCGGTTTTCACGGTTCCGGCGCTGATACAGTTGGTGATCGAGTAGGCGCCGTCCTGTGTGACGAGCAGACCGGCGGAGAACCGACCGGTTGCGGTAACCGTTCCGTAGTTCGCGCAATTCGTCAGATTGACCGTAACGTTCCTTGCGTTCCCGATGATGCCGCCGCAATAACCGGCGGTGGATTCGATCTTCCCGTCAAAGACACAGCCGGTAATCGTGACCGCGCCTGCATGATATCCGCTCTTCGAGTTACTGATGTTCCCTATGATGCCGCCGACTTCGGTTCCATGGCAGGATACCGTGGCATTGGTATAAATATTCCGAATGGTGATATCGCCTTCGTTTCCGCGGTTGGTCTGCCCGATGACCGCGCTGGTCGCACCACCCGTCGTGCAAGCGATATAAGAATCCACAAGCGCGAAATTCCCGATCACGGCGCCGCCTTGAATCACGCCGAACAAGCCCTGCCCGTCGCTTGACGAACTGATATGCAAGCCGGAAATGGTATGCCCGTTTCCGTTAAAGTTGCCGCCGAAGCCACAAGCCCAAGTGCCGATCGGTGTATGGTTGTTCGTGCCCGTCAGCACGATGTCCGCGGTCAGTTCGAAATAAACGCCCGCGAAACTATCGTATTGGGAACGGTCGGAAAGGACTGCCAGATCATCCGCGTTCGCGATCTGATAGGGGTTCATTGCGGTTCCGTCCCCGTTTTCAGACTGCTGGGCGGGAAAAATCTCAAAATTCTCCGCAACACCCTTCGGGCGAACGAGGTCGTAGTTCGGACTTGCCCAATCCGAACCGCCCCACGTTGCCCAATCGATCGCGTCGGCTTCGGCATAAAAACCGTAAAGTTGATTTACCGAGATGTCTTCGCAATCTGTGGTATTTGCATTTCTGACCTTATGATCATCAGCGAGTCCGCTCGCATCATAACAATTTTCGACCTTGGTTTTGTATGCTTCTGTGGCGGAATTTTGGGAAACATACGCCATATTGTACTTTGTCGAGGCTGTGGAAGTAACTTCCGTGCCCGCCACAACGCAGTTCGCAACTGTGGGGATATTGGCTCCCGTTGGGGTTTTCCCTTCATCATGCTTGCCTTTTGCCATGATCCCGGCAACATGGGATCCCGAACCACGGATCGACGCATACACCAGGCAGTTCGTGATGGTGACGCCGACATTCCGCGCGTTTCCGATAATCCCCGCGATATAATTTTTACCGCTCACGGAGCCGACGAAAGTGGCTCTGTCCACAGTGACTCTGCCCGCGGTGAAAGTATCGTCCGCCTTGGAATTACTCAAATTGCCGATAATACCGCCTACCTCGTCTTTTCCGCTACATACCACGGTCGCGTTCGTATAGACATTGCTGACCGTAATATCGTCTCCGCTCGCTCTGTCGGTCTGTCCGATGATTGCGCCGGTGGCGCCCGTGGCGGAAATATAGGAATTGACAAGCGCGAAGTTCTCGATCACAGCACCACCTTGAATAACACCGAACAAGCCCTGTCCGTCGTTTGATGTGCTGATATACAAACCGCTGATCGTGTGTCCCTGACCGTTGAAGTGACCGCCGAAGGACGAGGTCGCGTTGCTCCATGTCCCGATGGCGGTAAAACTATTGGCGGGAGCGGAGCTACCCCATGTGGTCGCGTCGCCCGTGTTCAGAACGATGTCCGCGGTCAGAACGTAGGATTTGTTGTAATAATTCGCCGCCTGTTCTCCGTCCGCGATCTTCGCTTGGAGCAGAGCAAGCTCCGCACCGTTGGAAATTTGATAGGGGTTGGCTTCGGTGCCGTCACCGCCCGCAAAAGCGGCTGCCGGCTCGATGGGAGTTGCCGCCGCTACCGAAACGGGTAAAACGGCGAACATTCCAACAAGCATGGAGATCGACAGAACGATCGCCGCGATCCGATAAATTCTGTTTGTATGCATCATCTGTTCTCCTTGTGTGTAACATACCGCAAAACGCGACGACGGCTTTTCGGCTTCCCGATAGAAAAGGAGCCTATTTCCCTTCGGCAAAAATCATGATTGTTCTTTTTCCCCATCCGCGCCGTCCGGCGCGGATGGGGAAAAAAGACATTACCCAATGATAAAGTCGTCAAGCCCGATATTGTCGTCTTGGGATGCGGTGAGGATATCTTCCGTGTGGAGCAAAACGAATTCCACGGTCGGATTTTCATAAATCTGTTTCATGTTCATTTCCCTCCTTATCAACCCATAAAGGATGCCAAAACGGCTCTCTGTGCCTCGGTGTAGGGACTGTAATCGTTTTCAGCGACTTCATACTGATATTCATTGACCTGCGTTGCGCTTCGGTCGTTGAAAGCCGCCGTTGCAACCGTCCGAATGCTTCTGGAATTTGCGGTGGCGCTGTAAGCCGAATAGTACACCGCGCCGTCCGCTTCCACGTAAACGATCGCGGAGAAGTCAACGGCGTAGTTCGCCGCCTTGATGTTGCCGATCACGGCGGAGAACACCACGTGCTCGGCAGTGTCTTCCACCAATTTTTCCGCTTCGATTTTGAGATACTTGGAACCTTCCGCAACCGCAAGATTGTCCAGAGCCGCCATGGTGAAAGCGCCCGCCGCTTCCACATAGGAAGTGGGAGCAATGACAATACCGTAGCCCGTTACGGACGCGAACATGGCGAGATCGTCTTGATCGACGGTCGCCGTGAAGCGAAGTCCCGTGGGATCCGACAAGCGCACCGAAGCGCCGGTTTCCAATTCGCCGATGGTGAACGGAATGATGTCAAAGTTTTCCGCAACGCCGGCGGGACGCATGATGTCAAGAGATTTGCTTGCCCAATTCGTGCTTCCCCAAGTTGCCCAGTCGATCGCTTCGGCTCCGGCATAGAAGCCGTAAAGAAGGGTTACGGCAATATCTTCACAGTCGGGATTGTTTGCGTTTTTGCAATCGGTAACGCCAACAATATCATAACAGTAACTGCATTCGGGTTTACGAGTCACGCCGTTGTTCTCTCCGATAGTATCGCCTGACCCTCTTGAAGCAGAAACATATGCACAATTATTTGAGCCGGAGGCAGCAGTAACCGACCCGCCTGCCAAAATACAGTTCGTTGCCGTTTGTGTTCCACCGCTAAACGGGTAGATATAATACATGGTTGAACCACTTACTTTTATCGTGGTATTCGTCTTTGTCATAAAACCGGCTACATATGCGGAACCCTCTGTGCCATGGATTGTTGCTTTCACAAGGCAGTTTTTGACATCAACAGCAACATTTCGGATATCGCCGATAATTCCCGCAACATAGGTAGTACCTTGCACAGAGCCAACAAAAGTTACGCGATCCACCGTAATTTTGCCCGCTGTCCATGTTGTTGTACCAGAACTGTTCAGTTGCGAATTACTCAAATTGCCAATAATACCGCCAGTTCCTTTACCATTGCCGACAATAATTGCATCAACATAGATGTTTCTAATCGTAATTTCAGCACCGCTCGCCCTGTTTGTCTGTCCAACGATTGCGGCGACATTGCCGTCATTCCCACCGGCACCTCCGGAAATATACGAATTGACAAGTGCGAAATTCTCGATCACAGCGCCCCCTTGAATAACGCCAAATAAGCCGTGTGAATCGGTATCGGCGTCAATATATATTCCGCTGATCGTGTGCCCATCGCCGTTAAAATTGCCACCAAAAGCAGAAGACCATGTCCCGATGGCGGTAAAGCTGTTGGCGGGGGGCGTAGTTCCCCAAGTGGTCGCGTCGCCCGTGTTCAGAACGATGTCCGCGACCAGAACGTAGAATTTGTTGTAGTAATTCGCCGCCTGCTCTCCGTCCGCGATCTTCGCTTGGAGCAGGGCGAGTTCCGCACCGTTGGAAATTTGATAGGGATTGCCTTCGGTGCCGTCACCGCCCGCAAACGCCGCGGCGGTGGTGCCGTCCCACGTTGCGGGGGCAGGATTCGCCGCTACCGAAACGGGCAAAACGGCGAACAATCCCGCAAGCATGGTAAATACGAGAAATACCGAAAAAATTCTTTTTTTCATTGCAGTTTTTTCCTTTCATATCCTGATTTATTATTTTACGTTCCCTCGGAACGTGGGGGATATGGGGCGCCGATTTTTTCCGTCGTTCACTCCTTTCTTTGTTTCATGCGCTTTCTCGACCTTTTTGGGCTCCCCCTCGGGGGGGAGCTGGCACGCGACAGCGTGACTGAGAGGGCAAAGAGGTGAAACAAGCCCTCTCCGTCTCGGCTTTGCCGAGCCACCTCTCCCCAAGGGCGAGGCATACAGCCCTGTCGATTCGTCTCGGGTTCCCAAAAAGGTGAATGTCGTTTTGCTCTTTGCCTTCTCCTTGGGAGAATGGTGTTAACATAAGGTGCAAGCACCTTATGTAACGGAGAGGAGATGCCTCGACTGTCTGACGGATGAGGCTAATTCAGCAAAGCCTCATCCACAAGTCGCTTGCGACGTTCTCCCCCATTCCCCAAAGGGGAAGGCTCGCGGGGCGCACCACTCCGACCTTGGCTCCCCCTCGGGGGGAGCTGGCACGCGACAGCGTGACTGAGAGGGCAAAGAGGTGAAACAAGCCCTCTCCGTCTCGGCTTCGCCGAGCCACCTCTCCCCAAGGGCGAGGCATACAGTCCTATCGATTCGTCTCGGGTTCCCCAAAAGGTGGATATCGTTTTGCCTTTAATAAATCACTCGCTTCGGCATCAGTTTCACGCCGTATGCTTTCCCCGTGATCCCGCCGCCTTGCATATATGCCTTGTACGCGCGGCGCAAATGGGAATCCTCGGGTAGAGAATCAATATCCCCGTTTGGCTCAACGTCAAAGATTCTCCACGCGTCGGGATGCTCTCCCGGGGGATCGCAGGTGACCGATATGATTTCATATTCCTCGCCGAACCGACGAGTGTTTGACTTTTCGTGCAAAATTTCCGAGTTTTTGGGGTACAACATCCAACTATTGCAGGTGAAAATGACGTTTCCCCCTTGAAATTCTTTTGCGAAAAACGTCGCCGCCGCTTGATACGAGGCGTCGCAATTCTCTTTTGAAAGCGGTTGCGCCGACTTCGGAATGTGAACCGCCAAAACCCTCTCCCCGCGCGTCAGAACCGTTCCGTCCCGACACACAAAGCGGTCGCTCTCGAATTTCGCAAGTTCAAATTGCAGTCTCCCGAGGGCAAATCTCTTCAAGCGATAGAAATTCGGGAACCACGAAGCAACGAACGTTCCCCAAATCCCTTTGACGTTGCGGCACTCTTCCGCTTTGCATTTCAGATCGAGCATGCTTTGGTGCCAGATCGCGGGGTCGATCCCGTTTTGCACGTACAATTCCTTCAAATGCTCCGACATGAGAATCCACACCAACAGCCATACCGTGTATTCCGGGAAGCCGAGCCCTTCGGTTAACCCTTTGACGGCTTCCTCGGTGACCGCGAATTTGACGTTGCGGTTCTCGGCATACGCCGCCAGCGCCGCTCGGAGCAAAGCGTGTTTTTTCTGCTCCGCTTCAATGCGATCGAAGCATTCCGAAAGCAGTTCCGCACATTCTTCGGGATATTCGAAATTCCTTAAAAAAGTTTCCAAATACTGTTTCATAGGATCGCTTCATTCATGAACCGACAGCGTTTTCCCGCCCGCAAGTCTCGATTGCTCCGCCTTAATGCCGATCAAGTGACTTTCGATCGATTGGGCAAGCGCGGTTTCAAGCGGTTTTTCTCCCGACACCATGTCGTAAAGCGCGTCGATCATTCTCGCGTCGCCGCCGCCGTGCGCATAGTCCAGGTGCTTTCCTTTGACCTTCGTATCGATGATCTCGGTGGGTTGCCCGAACACGTTGAGAACGATGTTTTTACTGTCCATATACGCCTCGCCGTAGGTTCCGAACACCGTGACCTTTCTTCCGCCGCCGAGGTTAAAGGCGTTCATTTGCAAGGTCGCCGTGATCCCGTTTTCAAACAGCATTTGCACGGTCTGGTGATCCACCACGTTGTTGTCGCACCGGAAAACGCACCTTCCGTAGGGTCCTTTCTCGATGGCTTTGAGCAGTTTCTCCTCGGTAACGGGTTCTCCCGTCAAAACGTTATAAGGCCAATAGTTTTCGGGTCGGTTCTTCGCTTTCCAACCTTCTATATAGATTCTGTACGCGCTGTACGGGCAGCTATCCTTCAAAGGACAGTCACAGCACCGCTTTGTCGATCCCTCCGGCGCGCATTCGGACTTGAAAAAGGTCAGGTCACCCACGCTGGAAACGCTTTTGCACCGCGCCCCCGCGTAATGTTGGATCATGTCGAGGTCGTGGCAGCATTTTGCAATAATCATCGGCGCGGAGTCCTTGGTGTTGCGCCAATTTCCGCGAACGAAACTGTGCGCTTGATGCCAGTACCCCACGGGCTCGATCCAATCCATGGAAACGAGTTTCCCGATTTTGCCGCTGTCGATGATGTTTTTCAGTTCGAGATATGCCGCCGCATACCGCAACACATGGCAAACGAGAATTTTATTCCCGTACTTCTTTTGCGTTGCGAGCAAAGCCTCGCATTCGTCGATCCGATCGGTCAAGGGCTTTTCGCAGAGAATGTCGTAGCCGAGTTCCATGGCTTTCAGACAATGCTCCACATGGTATTTATCCGGCGTTGCGATTACGACGACGTCTGCTCTTCTCTCGGCGAAAAACGCTTGGGAATCGGTGTAGCGGTTCTCCGCGGGGACCTCGAATTCGGTCCCCGCGCCGTCGAGAACATCACGATCCGAATCGCACAAATGCGTAATGCGATATCGCTCGGGCGAGCGATGCATCAGGCGCCCGTAAACCTTGCCGCCTCTTGCGCCCGCTCCTATGATTGCAACCGTGAATGTTTTGCTCATTTTGTTTCGTTAATCTTCTTTCTTTCCGAGACCGACCGCGCCGATGCCCATGACTGCCACAAGCACCAGGACGCCGCCGCCGATCACCGATTTGCACCCCTTCTTTGCGGGTTTGCTTTCGGGCGCTTTGGTGGTCGTGGGAGCGTCTGTTGTGGGAGCGGTCGTGGTATCATCCTCGGTTGCCGCCGTGGTTCCCGAGGTTTTCTTGGTTCTGAAGAATTCCGCTGTGTAGGTGGCATCCTCCATAACCGCTTTCAGTTCGGGCGTCCAACGGTTAAAGGAATAGGTATAGCGTTCGTCCTCCGCCTTCGTGGGTACTTCTCCCTTGTATTCGGGCATTGTTCCCAAAGCATAGTTTTCAACCGCAAGCACTTCTTCGCCGTTCATCCACGTGACCGTGTATTCGAGTTGGAAAATCTGCTGTGCAAAGGAAGCAACTCCCGTGGGAACCAGAATGTCGCCCGTGCGCTTTGTCCAGTTTTCCCATGTAATACCACAGTCAACGCAAAGAGACCGCAACTCGACCGCTTTCGCTTGTTCATCCTCTGTCACGTTATAATGCAAGAGGGTTGCGGCGGCAATTCCCGTTACATAGTAGCAATCGGAAAGCGTGGCGCCGGTTTTCTCGTTGGAAGCGACAAAGATACCGCCGTAGTAGTTTTCTTTCGTTTTCATTTCGCCTGCACTGATGCAACGCGTCAAGGCTACCGTTACCTGTTCATGTCTTCCCACAAAGCCGGCAATATAGTTCTTGGTCGATGCGCCAGTGATCGTTCCTGCATTCAGACAGTCCGTAATTTCAACTTCTGCCTGCGCCGAATATCCGATAAAGCCTCCTGCTTCATTCGCACTATACGTAACTTCTCCGGCAAAAACGGTTGATTTAATGGTAATCTTTCCGGGCTCGTATGGGGGATCGGCTTTTGTTCCCGACACATTCCCGATAATTCCCGCAGCTTTCTTTGCGCCACTCGTCGAATTGATGATCGCGTCGGTGTAAATGTTTTCAAACAGAATATCGTCGTCATTGGCTCTGTCCGTTTGCCCTACAATTCCTCCCACGCAACCGGGTGCTTCGATATAGGAATTGACAAGCGCGAAATTCTTGATCACGGCACCGCCCTGAATAACGCCGAACAAACCCTGTCCGTCGGCTTCCGATTTGATATACAAACCGCTGATGGTCTTTCCGTTGCCGTCGAAGGTGCCGCCGAAAGAAGAGGTCGCATTGCTCCACGCTCCGATAGCCTTATAACTGTTTGCGGGGGCAATGGTAGCGGGGGGATCGGCGGGATCATTGGGATCCGGTTTTCCCCACGTGGTCGCGTCGCCCTCGTTGAGAACGATGTCCGCGGTCAGGATGTAGTATTTGTTGTAGTAGTTTGCCGCTTGCTCTCCATCCGCGATTTTTGCTTGAAGCAATGCAAGCTCTGCGCCGTTGGAGATTTGGTAGGGATTGGCTTCGGTACCGTCGCCGCCCGCAAACGCGGTGGCGGTGCTACCGTCCCAAACGGCAGGAGCGGGATCCGCCGAGGTTGAAACAGACATCATCAAAAGCGCACTGACGAGTACCGAGAGAACGATGAAGAGAGAGATAATCTTTTTCATGGTAATTGCCTCCTGAATTTTTGTTTTTATAATGTAGATTTCGGATATTGGCGCTTAGGTGTCGATTTTTTCAAGTTGCCCGATATATTCGTCCATCTTCGCTCTCGCTGTGCCGATATTCCCGTCATAATACGAGGAGAAATCGGTCTTGCCATCAATGGCAAGCTTGCTGAACTGGCTCATGAAGCCGCCCCAACCCTGAATGTCGGCAACGTCTCTCGGCATCACCGAGTTCAGGATCAGTTGCAGAAGTTCGACCGATTCGGGATTGGTCATGTAGCGGTAGGTCAAAACCGTTTCAAAGAACGCGGGGGTCAAGGTTTTGACGGATTCGCGGGACATTGCCGAAAGCAGCAAGCCGATGTCCTCCCGATCCTCCGCCTTTACCGGAATACTGAGAACGACCGCATCGTTCATGACGCAAATATACTCGCTGTCCTCGTTCCAGAGCGGGATGGGGAGCAGTGCGAAATCTTCAAGCGCGTTGTCCATGGTGGTAAACGCCTGCGCCGCTTTCAGGTCGCCGGGCATGAACAGCATTTTATTGGTGTTAAACAGGTTCATGATCTCCATTGCCGTTTTCATGCCGAACTTCGTTTCCGCATCCACCAACACGTTGTCGGTATGCAACGCCCGAATGATCTTCGTGAGCACCGAGTCGGCGTGCTCCACGGTCATCTGCCAGGTGGGATACCCTTCGGCATCGAGAGAGATCACGCCTTTGCCTGCCGAATAGTAAAGCGCTCTGGCAAAAGAGGTGCCGTCAACCGCGCCGAACCGGTCGCCCGCGCTGATCCCATCAACTCCGTCGTTATCCGCGTAAGCGAGCGCCGCGAGTTCATGGAATTTTTCAAGCGTCCATTCCTTGTCTTTTACAAGCTCGTAAAAGTTTTCCGTGATATTCAACTGCTGGGCAAGCGCCGTGTTCGCATAGACGACGTAGGGATAAAGATCGTCGCTGTAAATGATGTCGCCCGATCCGTAATAGCGCTTGTTCGCAACGGAAAGCGACTGCATGACCTTGTGGTTCCACCACTCCTGCTGTTCATCGTAATATTGCAGGCTGTTAAAGTCGGTGAGAATGCCCTCCACGGCAAGAGGAGACATTTGTGCGATCACCGTTGCGATCACGCTGTAGCTCGATTCGCCCACCGCGAACTCTTCTCTGGTCGTTTTCGGGATCGTGGAATATTTCATTGTGGTCACGTCGATCGATACGTTGTAGGTGTTCTCCACGATGCTGTTTCTCGTGAAAACCGCCTTATCGATGATGTTGCCTTCCACGGCAGCCCTGTCATTCCCTGCATCCAACTCGTTGTGCAGAAAATGTCCTTCCGACGTCAGTGTTTCGGGCCAAAGCATTTTAAACTCCCTGTTCCCGAAATCTTTGACTTCCAGCGGGGAAAGGGTCGCTTCGGGCTGTTGCGTTACCGTGGTGTCCACCGGTTCTTCTCCGCCCTTTTTCTTGCACGATGAAAAGATCGCTGTCATCGAGAGCAGCATCAGCAGTGCCAGTACTGCCGATAGGGTTCTTACTTTTTTCATGTGGGTTTCCTCCATTGTTTTTTATATAAAGCTTGATTTTGCAAGCAATATATTTAACGATACTTAACGTGTAATTAATCGCCGGATGTTTAATAGTTTTTCGTCCAGTTGCTTTCCGAATTGTCGTCGGGCGCTGTTTCGGTACTGCCTTCTCCCTCGGGCGCGGGCGTGGTGTCCGGCTCGGCAACGACAGGGGTCGTTTCGGTCGTGCTCTCTCCCGTTCCGTTGCCCGTGCAGGACGTCAGCAACGCCACCGAGAGCAACACCGCCAAAAAGATCGCTAAAATACGCTTCATAATCTTATCCGTCCTTTCGTCCGTTTTTCGGAAGTTCTCCTCAACGATACATGGAAAGGTATTCTTTCGTGTGCTCGAACATGGTTTTGAAAAGTTCCCGCTTTTCGGCTTCCGTCAATCCGCTCAACAAATGTCCGTTGGAAAACGCGCGGTAGGCGGTTTCCCGATCCTCGGAAAAGCAGGCTTCCACCGTTGCGTTGTTCTCTTTCGCGATCCGTTCCACATAGGGGAAGATCGACTTCGGGACCGCTCCCGCGAACACCGGTTGGATCATGTCCGCCCGCAGCGCCGCGTTGGTCTCCACAACCGTTCCGATCGGCAAATCGGGGATCTGCCCCCCGTTCGGCAGGTTGACGTTGGTCACTTTGGTCCCCAACCCCAACAGCGCTTTCATTTGCGCCACGCCTTCCTCGCCGGTCTCCCGCATTTTGAAAACCTCGGTTCCTTCATAAAGCCGTTGGCTCTTTTCCAACCGCTTCACAAGATCGGCTTTGCGCCAGGAAACGGGCGTCAGCCCGAATTTCCATTCCCTCACCTGCTCGGGCGAGGCGAGATAGTCGCCCGCGTCCATGAACTCCGCAAGATGGCGGTCACCCGCCGCCGCGATGTAGCCGAACCTGCGGAACAGGTCGAAACGCACCCGCGCCGCCGATTGGAACGAGTCGTTCATCCAATGCCCCGCGTTGCCGTTCTCATATCCGCTTTCATAGTATTTATCCACGAATTCGCGGTAAACTTTGAAAAGATCGACGTTGCGATAATGCGCTTCGGTAAACCAAGTGAAATGGTTGACCCCCACCACGTTGACGCAGATGTCGCCGCGGCAAGCGTGCTCCACGCCGCGCATCTCTTTGAGTGCGTTGCCAAGCAGTTTCTGCGTTCCGAACACTTCATGGCAGCAACCGAACGCCTTGATCCCGGGAAACTCGCGGTAGAGCGCCTGCACGCAGACCGCCATGGGGTTGGTGTAGTTGATGACCCAAGCCTTCGGGCAATACTCGCGGATCGCACGCGCGATCTCGCGGATCATGGGCACCGTCCGCATGGCTCGGAAGAACCCGCCGGGTCCCGTCGTGTCTCCCACCGATTGATAAATGCCGTATGCCTCGGGCGCGTGGACGTCGGATTCCATTTCGTCGAACGTTGCCGGCAGAATGGATATGATGACGAAATCCGCTCCCGTGAGCGCTTCCCCGATCGTGGCTACCGCCCGATAGCTCCATTGGCTCCCTTCAATGCGGTTCCCGATCACTTCGTTTTTCTTCGCCGCCGCAAAATCGATGTCGTATAACGTGACCTCCCCCGAAAGTTCTTTCTCTTTCGTCAGGTCGTTCATCAGAGTCCACGCCCAACCGCGCGATCCTCCGCCGATATATGCGATCCGAAGATCTCCGACTGCATTGCTCTGATATTCCATGATGTAACTGTTTTCTCCTTTTATAAAACCGATGGTATCAAGCATCATCATCTTCGCCGAGGCGAAGATGAAAATGGGGTACCCCATTTTGCGATTTTTTGTTTTTCGGACTTGTGTGTTTCTTTATGAGTATGGAATGTTGATAACGGAAGGTGCGAGGAAATACCCCTTACAGTTTTCGTTCAGCCACTTGTATCCCGAAGAGGTCTTCTTTTCGGGCGCCGTGTAGATCAGATAATCGGGCTTTATAAATTTGAAGAAATCTTCGCAGTTGTTGCTACCGTGATGCAGGCTTGTGAAAAAGTTGGTATGCAGCGTGGCGTAATCGTATTTCCCTACGACGAGGTCTATTCCCAAAACCTTTTTCCCCATGAGCTTCTCGCAAACAGGCGTGTTCGCGTCGCCCATGATCAAAAAGGTCGTTTGCACGTTCCCCGTCGAGTAAACCGTGAATTTGAAAGAGGTACTCGAATCGTTGAAACTTTTGTATTCTTCCGGCATCAGTTGATCCTGCGTCATCAGGATCTCGGCTTTGAGCTCGTGAATATAAAAGGTCATGCCCGCGTGGAGCTTATATTTCGGAGTAACTTTTCCGTCGACCGTTCTGAAATTTCCGAGGACGCTGTTAAGGTTTGCGATCTGCCCCAACAAACCTTCATAATCGCTTTCTCGACGCACTCCTTTATCATTGGGAAAGGTATAGTAAAATCCGTTCACCTTGATCCTGCCGACGAGGTTTGCATCCCGTCCCACGCCCCAACAGCAGTAAATATGATCGGGATGCGCGTGGGTAAAGAACCACGCGTCGATGATCGGTGTGTTTCCCGTACCGACAAGGTTTTCAAGATATTCGACAAACATTTGGGAACTGTATTCCTGTGCGCCGTCCACCACCACGAAATGATTGTTCGACAGTTGAAAGATATCGAGTTCTCCGAACGCATACTTGCCGCTCGGCGTGTTCGGGTGCTTCGGGTTGTGAAAAACCGTGTGGGTCCCGTAATACTGCGTGGTCGGCTTGATCTGCAAAGGACTGAGTTCCCGCCGCGCTTCCACGGTGATATAGAGCTCCGAGGTCTTGGAATATCTCGTAACGTTCACGGTAAAATAATCGTTATAAAGCGTTGCCTGACGGCAAAGACCGTTGATCCCGTTCTCGCCGTTGGTCGCGTGAACGGTAAAACCGTTTTCCCGCATATCGGAAAGAAAGCGGTCGAAGTCGGATTGATTGGCGTCGCTGTAAAGGAACGCCGTGCAATCAAGATCGTAAACATCTTCTCCGACGGTAAATTCGGTCGGCGTTTTGGTTTTCGAATAAATCTCTTTGATCGTTGCCATATCGCGGATCACCACTCTTTCAACAACCGGTTCGTTGTCGGTTTCGGCAGGCGTTTCGGTCGCTTGGTGATCTTTTCCGTCGGATCCGGCGTCGTTCCGCACCGATCCGGACTCGGTGTCTGGGAGCGTATCAACAACCGGCACTTCCAAGGCACAGGAAGCCAAGCAAAGAAGCAAGACGAGCAGCGCGAAAATGAATGTTGTCGTTTTCTTCATGGAACGCTCCTTCTTCGGCACATCCGTTCCGAACCAATACGAAAGTCTTCAAGAGTTTCAATTTTATTATAGCAGATTTCCGACCCGAGGAATATAACAATATTGTCTTGTTTCTTTCAAATTGGCACAATATTGTTGTAATTTTTGCTTTTCTGCTTGATTTTTTGGTAATAAATGACTATAATAGAGATAAATCGCAGGAAAGGAAGTGAAATGTGTGGCAACGTTTATCCGCGTGAAGACAAAGGACTTTCATATTGAAAAATATCACCTGAAAACGCCCATGGCAAATATGCACTTTCACCATGCCTACGAGCTCTATTTCATCCTCACGGGCGCCCGCGATTATTTCATCGGCGATCAGTTTTTCAAGGTTGAAGCCGGGGAGCTTGCGATCGTCCCGTCGGATGCTCTCCACCGCACCGCCGGCAAGGGCGCAACGCGCTTTTTGGTGTATTTTACTCCCGAATTTCTGGAACATTATTTTACAAAACCGATCTGCGATCTGCTCACGTCTTCTCTCAAACCCGCCGTTTTTCATCCCTCGCCGGAAAATCGCGTCCGCTTGACGGAACTGATGTCCTCGCTTCTGCGGGAATATGAACAGATCCAGAAAGAAAAAACCGCCGAGCGAGGCTCCGAAATCGCCTTTCTCCTCTCCGACCTGCTTCGATTGATCGCCAAACTGCCGAACGCGGCGGAACAAAACGAAAATCCCGACCCGCGAAACGCGCGGATCGTGAAATATATCAACGAAAACTACAGCGAGATTACCTCGGTGGACGACGTTGCAAAGCAGTTTTTCATGTCCAAATACTACTTTTGCAAATTATTCCGCAAGAATATGGGGATCCCGCTGTTCACCTATATCAACACCATCAAAATTCAGCACGCGTGTTCCATTATGCGGGGCGAAAAATGCAATCTGACCGAGATCGCCACTCGCTGCGGGTTCAATACGTCGTCCTATTTCTGCAAGGTGTTCAAAAGCGTTATGGGGATCTCTCCCAGCGAATACCGAAAGTGGCACACTTCACTGTAAACGGAGGAAAAATGAAACGTTTGTTTTTTGACACGATCGCAAAACCGTTTCAAAAAGGAAATCGGTTGCGTACATTGATCGTTTGTATCTGTGTTCTGATCGGCAACGCCCTACTCGCCTTCGGCATTGCCGCGTTCCTGATCCCGCACGACATCCTTTCGGACGGCACCACGGGTATCGGTATTTTTCTCAACAAGCTCCTGCCGGGGTTTGACACCGCTTGGCTGATCCTCGTTCTGAACCTTGTGCTGTTGTTCTTCGGAACCGTCATTCTCGGCAAAAAATTCTTCGTGACCACCGTGGCGGGATCTATCCTCTATCCGCTCATTCTCGCCGGCTTCCAACGGATCCCCGGCATTGACGCACTGACCGAGGACGCCACCCTTGCCGCGATTTGCGGCGGTATCGTGATCGGCGTGGGCATGGGGTTGACCATGCGCGTCGGTTCTTCCACCGGCGGCATGGACATTCTCGCGTTGGTGGCGCATCGGTGGTTTCACGTTCCCGTTTCGGCGGGAATCTACGTACTCGGTTTTCTCGTCATCGGCGGGCAAGCGTTCTTTTCTTCGTCGGAAAAAGCGTTGCTCGGCGTTCTGCTGCTGATCCTCGAATCGCTCCTGATCGAGCGGGTCATTCTGATCGGCAAAGCGCAAGTGCAATTGTTCGTGGTTTCCGATCGGCATGAGGAGATCCGGCAACAACTTTTGAACAAGTTGAACGTGGGCGTTACGATGGCTGCGATCGAGACCGGACGCCTCGAAAAACAACAACAGGGCGTTCTCTGCATCCTCTCGCCGCGCAAACTTCACGAAGCGATCGCGCTCATCCGCAATACCGACCCCGACGCGTTTCTGACGGTCACCAAAATTCGCGAAGTCCACGGGCGTGGGTATCGGGAAGATGAATAATTTTTATATGATACCGACGGTATCATAAAATTCAACGATAGAGGAAAAAGAACATGAGAAAAGATTTGTTTCCCCGCTTTCCGGAAGGAAGAGCAAAAGCGCTCACATTCAGCTACGACGACGGGAACGTCCAGGATCGCCGCCTGATCGAGCTTTTGGATCAACACGGCATGAAAGGGACCTTCAACATCAACAGCGGGCTGTTTCGTCGGGAAGATCAGGCAAAATCCAACCGTTTGACCGAGCGGGAAGCCCTTGACCTGTTCGGGAACGGAAACCACGAGGTCGCCGTTCATGCGCTGAACCATCCGTTTTTGGACTGTCTGCCCATGGCGGCGGTCACGCAGGAGATCGTGGACGACCGACGGAACATCGAACGGATGTTCGGAAAGATCACGCGGGGAATGGCATATCCCTACGGGACGTCGGTTGCCACGGAAGCGGTGATGTCGGCGCTGAAAAGCTGCGGCATCGTCTATTCCCGCACCACGGAGAGCACCGAGAAATTCGACCTGCCAACCAATTGGCTCCGTTGGCCTGCCACCTGCAAGCACACCTGCCCGCGCCTGTCCGAACTGGCGCAGCAGTTCCTTGCGCTGACCGTGAAAGACCGCCCGAAGCTGTTTTACCTCTGGGGACACACCTACGAATTCGACAACGACAACAACTGGGATGTGATCGAAAAATTCATTGCGGACATGGCGGGCAAGGAAGACACGGTCTGGTATGCCACCAACATCGAAATTTACGAATACATGGAAGATTTCAACCGTCTCTTGTTCTCGGTGGATTGCAGTTTCGTGAAAAATCCGACCTGCCGCAAGCTCTGGTTCCAATTCAACAAAGAGCTTTACTCGATCGAACCCGGGGAAACGCTTTCGCTCGTAAAAACCGGAAAATAAAAGTCGTTTCGGCAACTGCAAACGAATGTTATAAAACCTCCCTCTTTGAGGGAGGTCAATTCGGTTTATCCACGCGGGCGAGGCTTACAAAACGCACTGTCCCCGAAAAATCGAAAAAATTCCCGAAAAGGGATTGACAACGGTCGGCGATTATGCTATAATAGGAAAGCCGTTGAAAAAAGCATGACCGCGTTTTTCGAAATTTTCCGAAAAAGTTTCGGGAAACCTGTTGACAAATGTTCCCCTTTATGCTATAATGTTTGAGCGTTGTCAATCGGGAGCATAGCTCAGTTGGGAGAGCATCTGCCTTACAAGCAGAGGGTCATAGGTTCGAGCCCTGTTGTTCCCACCATTGGCGGCAAGTTGCCGCTCCCAAGAACAAAGCGGGGCGCTTGAAACTCCCCGAACGGTCCGGTAGCTCAGTTGGTTAGAGCGCTAGCCTGTCACGCTAGAGGTCGTGGGTTCGACCCCCATCCGGATCGCCATTTTGAAAAACCGCGCCCCGAACGGGAGCGCAGTATCATAAAGAATACAGCCCTTGCTGTATGCCTCTGTAGCTCAGTTGGTAGAGCAGGGGACTGAAAATC
>JAGAEA010000047.1 GCA_017613355.1 Clostridia bacterium | reverse complement strand
GGAAACCGTTTCTTGCAAGAAACGGTTTCCGCCCCCTCGCGGTCTTTCCCTTAATATAGTTTATATTTCAATCTCAAATTGTCGGCGATCATGGCGATAAACTCCGAGTTGGTCGGCTTGCCGCGGTTGTTTTGAATCGTGTAGCCGAAATAGGAATTGAGCGTATCCACGTCGCCGCGATCCCATGCCACCTCGATCGCGTGACGAATGGCGCGTTCCACGCGGCTGGTCGTGGTCGAGTATTTTTTCGCGACCGACGGATAAAGCACTTTCGTAACCGAATTGATAATGTCGTTGTCCTGCACCGTCAGCAAAATCGCCGTTCGCAGGTATTGGTAGCCTTTGATGTGCGCGGGGACACCGATCTGATGGATGATCTGCGTGACTTGCGACTCGATGTCGGGCGTTTTTTCCGTTGTTGCCGCTGTCCGCGCGGCGTCGTTTTGCCGACCTGCCAACAGACTTTCAATGTGGTTGCAAAGGCTCGTCATGTTCACGGGCTTGGGCAGGCAGAGGTCGGCGCCCGCTTCGCTCGCCTGAATGAAGAGACCTTGGTTCGTGACCGAGGAGATCACGATAAACACAGGCGTTTCGGCGTGCTTTTCCGATGCGTGGCAGGCGCGCAGCAAACCGATGCCGTCCAGCTTGGAGAGCCAAATATCAAGCAATACCACCGTTGGGCGGTTGCGCTCGATTTTTGCGAGCGCGTCCTCGCCGTTTGCCGCTTCTTCCACATTCCGATACCCCGAACGAAGCAGCCATTCCCGCATTTGCGAGCGGCTTGCGAGACTTTCGTCGGCAATTAAAATTTTTGTCGTATATTCCATGGTAAATTTCCTCCGTCGTTTTTACTGGTTTTTCCTCGACAGGAATATTTTACCATATTTTGGAAAATTTTGCAAGTCTTTTTCGCTCGAAAAAATTCACAAAAATAGAGCACTGTAAATGGAAAAATTTTACAGTTCCATGGCGAAAAATCTATTTTGGGGTATGTTTGCAGGGATCGTAGAAAAATCCTGTCAAATCCATTTCGTATCTGCCCTCGGAATTTCGGGAAAAACCGATGGCTTTGACGAGCGTTTCCTCGTCGCATTCGGCGTCGAAAAAGGCGCGATGGACGCCGCAGAGGTCGATAAAATTGAGCGCGGCGCGACCGAGGATGAAAAAGGTTTGAAAATCGTATTTTTCGGGAACCCATGCAAAATCGACGATCCTGCCGCCACGGGCATCCATTGTGAATTGGCAGATCCCGCGGAAATCGCCGTCAACGGCGGCGCTGTACGCGAGCATTTCGGGGCGGTAGGGAATTTTGCAAACGCCGCAGAGGCGTTCTTGTTCGCTTTTTTCTTGGATCGGCAGTACTTCCAGCATGATCAATTCTCACTTTTTGAAATATTTTTATCGTTTCCGCGAAGATAGTTTACTTCGTCTGCGGTCAGTTCGCGCCATTTTCCCGCGGGGAGACCGCCGAGTTTCAGTTCTCCGAGGGCAACGCGGCAAAGGCGGGAAATTTGAAGTCCTACCTTTTCACACATCCTGCGGATCTGGCGGTTTCGTCCTTCCCAAAGCGTCAGTTCGAGCTTGTCCGCCGAAAGCACGCGCAGACCGACGGGGCGGAGCGGATAACCGTTCAACTCCATGGGTGCGGTCAGCGCGGCAAGCTGTTCCGAAGTTGCGGGAGAAGATAGCGTGACCTCGTATATTTTCGGGATTTCGTGGCGCGGGTGTGTCAAACGGTTTGCAAGGTCGCCGTCGTCGGTCAGGAGCAACAGACCGTCCGAATCCATGTCCAGCCGTCCGACGGGATAGAGCCGCGCGTTGTCAACGCGGACAAGATCGGTTACGGGCGTGCGTCCTTTTTCGTCTTTTGCCGTGCAGACGATCCCGCGCGGCTTGTTCAGAAGGATATAATGTTTTTCCGAAGTGGACGGCAAAACGCGCCGCCCGCGATATTCGACCGTGTCGCGATCGGGGTCGATTTTCTGCCCGATCGCGGCAGGGAAGCCGTTGACGCGAATTTTTCCTTCGGAGATCGCGGTTTCGGCGGCACGACGCGAACAGACGCCGCAGTCGGCACAGTATTTCTGAACGCGGATCAATTCTGCCATCGTGCAACTCCTTATTAATGATGAAATATTTTTTCCAACAAGCGGCGGAACCGGCTCGGCTTTTCAGGCGCGGCGACGGTTTTCTCTGCCACGAGCGGAACCTCGGACACGATTTGCCCGTCCATCCGCCACACCACGCGACCGACTTCGCTTTCCGCGGCGACTGGCGCATAGAGAAAGCGGGGAAGCTCTACCGACGCCATGATCGTCCCATGTTTCGCGGGCAGGATCAAATGTCGCTCTTCCTTGGAAGATACCGCAACGGTTTCCGAAAGCCCGCCGACCACGGGAAGCTCAACGGAAACGCCGTTTTCGGCGCAAAGCGGAACAAAAGCCAGATGCGAAAAGCCCTGATCGAGCATCGCGCGGTGGTCGTTCCAATCGCTCGGCGCATTGATGGTAACGGCGATGAGTGTGACCCCTTCGCGCTCGGCGGCGGACACCAGACAGCGTCCGCTCCGCTTGGTAAAACCCGTTTTTATACCGATCGCGCCGTCATAGAGACGCAACAGCTTGTTGTGGTTCACGAGCAACCGCATTCCCACGTTCCCGTTTTGTGGGATCGTGGTTTTGCGCGTTGCCGCCATTTTGCGGATCAGATCGTTTGCAAGCGCCGCGCGGGCAATGACGGCAAGCTCGCGCGCGGTGGTATAGTGGTCGGGGTCGTCGAGACCGTGGGGGTTGGTAAAATGTGTGTTGCGAAGCCCGAGCGACGAGGCTTTTTCGTTCATCAGCGCGGCAAACGGTTCCACACCGCCCGCCACGCCGTAGGCGATCGCCACCGCCGCGTCGTTCGCGGAGGAGAGCAGAAGCGCGTAGAGCAACTGCTCCAACGTGAGCTGTTCTCCTTCAAAGAGATAAACCGACGACCCCTCTGTTCCCACTGCCTCGTGTGCCACGGTGATGACCGTTTCGGGTGCGGCGTGTTCCAAAGCGACCAACGCGGTCATGATTTTTGTGGTGCTCGCCATGGGTAAACGGACGTCGGCTTCTTTTTCAAACAGAAATTCGCCGCTTTCCGCTTCCATCAGAGCGGCGCTTTGCGCCGAGACCGACGGAGAAACGCGGACGCCCGCAAGCAGGGACGCCCTTTCCGTTTCGGTTACCGACCGTGATTGCGCAAAAGTGTGAAAAACGGGGAGCGACGCAAGTGCGAGACCCAGCAGAAACAAAAAAACGGTGCGGGAAAATCCGCTTTTCATAAGGAACCTCCGAAAAAACATACATTTGTTTCATGTATATTTTTTCGGAGTTCGGTTTATGCAAATGAAAGAGAAGGGAAGTCAATCCTCGTCGGCGTAGTCGAAGCTTGCGCGACGGCGCGCAACTTCTCTTTTCACCTTTTTCTGTTCGGCAACTTCTTTTTTCTTCGCGTCTTTTTGCGCCGCTTTTTCCTCTTTGGTGAGGCGCGGCTTGCCCGCGGGTTCGTCGTTCTCGTCCTCGATAGGCTCCGCCGCGGCATAGTTTTCATCCTGCGCCATGCGGGTAAGCATTTTTTCGGTCAAATCGCCCTCCGCGGGTTTGTTGGGCGCGGGCTCTGCTTTCGGTACCGCCGGTTCCGCCGCCTTGACCGCTTTTTCGGGTTCGGGCTTTTTGTCGTCGAAAATACTTTTGATTTTTCCGATGATTTCGGGTGTGCGGTTGAGAATGTCGGCAATTTGTTCGATCGCCGTGGACTGTTCGGGTTTGAGCGAAAGCAATTCCACCCGCCCGTCCGGAAACGCGGTCAAAAAGCCGATGGGAATGACCGAAACGCCGGTTCCTCCACCGCCTCCGAAGTTCTTTTTTGCTCCCTGTTCGGTTTTGCCCGGAAGGTCAAGCCCGCCCGAGGCAAAGCCCATGGAGACTTTGGAAATCGGGATCACGGTGGCGCCGTTATCCAGTTTGACGGGCTGACCCACGATCGTGTCCGCGTCCATGACCGAGCGGACCTCTTCAAGCGCGTTGCGGATGATTTCCTTGATCGAGCTTTCGTTTTCCATGTTAAAAAATCCTTTCCTGTTTCTATGTGAACAAAATCAATAACGGTGTCATCTGTTTTTCGCGTCCGCCGTCCGTTTCATGGCGTGCCTACGTGCGCGGCGGCGTTCGGCGGAATAGGCGCGAAGCATTTGAAAACCGATGCCGATTGCGCGGAACAAACGAACCGAGATCCGCAGATCCAGCTTTGCGGTTGGTTTTGCGGCGAGATAATCGGGTTCCACGGTCATGGCACCGTCGCGTCGCCGAACGTGATTGAAATGATCCTCCGTCCATTGCAAGAGGTATGCCGAGGTTTGCAAAACGACCCCGTACAGGATCGCGGTTTGCGCGGCGTCGCCTGCCGCAACCCGGAGGTGCATTTCCCGAAATTCGATCGCGAGCTTTCCCCGCGTGAGTTTGTATGCCCGTTTGAGAAGGGCGAGGATCATATCGAGGTTTTCCTTCAAATTCGGGGCGGGAGCGGGTGCGGAAGGCTTTTCTTCTTTCTTTTTCAAACGCTTCCGCTCTGCTTTTTCCAGCGCTTTTCGGCGCCGCTTTTCCTCTTTTCTCAAAACTCGTTCGGGGTGGCGACAGCGCGAAACGTCGATCAGGTCTTCTTTCGGCTCCGGGTGGGGATACAGCCGCCGGCGGATGCCGAGGATCGATCCCAAGATCATCACCTCGCCGTTGATCGTCGCTTTGATGCGTACCGATCCGAAAAAGAGCAAGAGGAGCAGCAGAACCGCGATGCCGCCGATCACGGACAGCACGATCTGCAACGCAGTCATGGCATATCTCCTTTGAAACGGTTATTCTTCGGTGGAACCAGAAGCGAGGTCTCCGGCGAAAATTTCTTCCGAACCGTCCGAGAGCGGTTCGGCGCCGTTCTCGAAAACAACGTCGGTTTCTTCGGGATCCGTTGCTTCGGTGTATTCTTTCGGCTCAACGGCGTCCTCTTCTTCATCGGGCTTTTTCAAAACGGTGCCGTCGGCGTTGATTTCCTTGTCCATGTTGAGTTGCTCCGCCTGTTCCGCAACGCTCAATGCCTCGGTAGCGGGCAATTCGTCCAGCGAATTGATGCCGAACACGCGAAGGAATTTTTCGGTAGTGACATAGAGCATCGGGCGCCCCGGGGCGTCCAAACGTCCCGCTGCCTCGATCAAACCCTTGTCAAGCAGGGAATTGACGGCATAGGAACTGTCCACGCCGCGCACCAGATCGATGAACGACCGCGTTGCGGGTTGGTTATAGGCAACCACGGCAAGCACTTCCAACGACGACGCCGAGAGATTCCCGCCGCGACGAATGCCGAGCGCTTCCCGGATGTAGGGGGCGTATTGTTCCTTGGTGGCGAGCTGACAGGAAGCGGGATAAATCAAGAGTTGGATGCCGTGGCAGGTCTCATCCTCACGAAATTTCTTTTCGAGATCGCGCACCATGGTTTTGATGTCTTTCACTCCGACGCCGAGCACCTCGGAGAGCTTTTCGAAGCGAACGGGATAACCCGCCGCAAAAAGGATAGCTTCGATCGCCTGTTCCACTTCGCGCGCACTGCCGAGCGGTTCGAGGACGGGTGCGCCGGAGGTTTGTTGCTTTTTTTCTTCCATTTATCGGTTATGATCCTTTTCTGTCGATGTGTTCGGCGCTTCTTTCGGGAAGGTCGCCGCTTGTTTTGCCATGTGGGAAACGATTTCGCTCATATCCAATCCGATGTCGTCGAGCATATCCTCGTCCTGTTCGGAAAGACGGTCTTCAAGCATGGCGGCAACCGCTTCTTCCGCGTCGAGATCGCTGTCGTCGTCGGGAATGTCGGAGGGAATCGCAATGCCCGCTTCCCGATCGGCGGCGCGGCGCGCGCGTTCCTCCGCCCGTTGGTGTTTTTGCTCCGCGAGTTTTTGCTCGCGCAGGATGCGACGCTGTTCGCGGTGCATTTCGGCTTTGGAGGAGAGCGGGATCGGTTCGTCGTCCTCGCGGATCACCCGCTTTTCTTCCATGCCCTCTTCGGGAAGCGGCTCGTCGTTGATGACGAATACCGTGTCCGCGCCGTGAACCGAGTCGTCCGCAAAATCGTCCTGCTCGATTTTGATTTTTCGGACTTTTATCAATTCGAGGATCCCGAGAAAGATCGCGATCAGATCGGAAAGGGAGGTTGCGTCGGAAAGCAGTTCCTTCATGGAAGTTGCGTTTCCTTTTTTCTTTTTTTCCATGCGATGCAGGATCCCGACGATTTTAATGTCAACGGGAATGATGGGTTTGGCGATCATCGGCGCAAAGATCGTTTTTTCGAGTTTCGGTCGGCTCTCGTTTGCCGCAATAATGCGGCGAACGGCGAGGCAAAGGCTCGTGACCTGTTGGTCGGCGACATAGGAAGTGTCGACCGTGATCTCGTCGGTGTCCTTCACCATTCGACCGCTGTATATTTTGTAGAGCTCCGCCATTTTGACAGCCGCCTGTTTGGCTTGCTGGTAGCGGCGGAGAGCGTCGGCAAGATCGGCGCGCGGGTCATCCTCGTCCTCGGGGGTGCGAGGCAGGAGCATTCGGCTCTTGATGAGCATGAGTTCGCTCGCCATCACGATAAATTCCCCCGCGATCTCCATGTCCATATTCTGCGCCGCCCGCAGATATTCGAGGTATTGATCGCAGATCATGGAGATCGGAATATCCTCGATATTCACTTTGTTTTTCTGGATCAGGGTCAGGAGAAGGTCGAGCGGACCTTCGAATTGATCCAGACGGTAGGTGATCGCTTCCATGAGGACTCCTTCGGAAATGACAGAATAAGGAACGGAATGATTAAGAGATCGCGCGAAAAACCGCGTTTGAAACGGGGTTGGCGATCAGAGAAGTCAACTTTCCGGCAACCCACGAGAACGGGGAAACGGGAAGCAGATAGGACATGACGACCAACACCAGAAGCAAACCGAGCATGATCTGCCGCTCATATCGCATCACGGCGAAATAGGCACGCTGCGGCAGGAACGCAAAGAGGATCCGGGATCCGTCGTAGGGCGGGATGGGGATCATGTTGAACACCGAGTAAACGAAATTCATCGCCGCCGCGAGCAGGAAAAAGACCGCGAGCCAATAGAGCAACGTCAGCCGGAAACCTTGTTCATCGGTGGAGTACGATGAGTATGCCGCGTGCAAATACACCGCCCGAAAAACGCCATACAGAGCGGCGTTAATGATGCCAAGCAGAAAATTGGAAAGCGGACCTGCCAACGCCACGAGAGCAAATCCCCATTTCGGATTTTTGAAATAGCGGGCGTTCACGGGAACGGGTTTTGCCCAACCGATCCCCACGAGCAGAAGCACGATGAGACCGATGGGGTCAATGTGTTTTCTCGGATTGAGCGTGAGGCGACCGAGATTTCGCGCGGTCGGGTCACCGAGCTTCCATGCCACAAATCCGTGCATGGTTTCGTGCACCGAGAGCGAGAAAAGCATGACGGGCAATATCAGAATGAGCTGGATCAGATAATCCAGAAAGCTCGATTGATCGATCAGGGATAACAGCATGAGCAAACTCCTTTTTTGATGGCGATGTACCGCATGAACTTTCGCGCATTCAAAGCCGGACGCCCGTAAAACGACCGATCCCCTGCCATATCTCGGATCTTCCCGCACCGTTTTGAGAGGAGGAAAAGATCACGGGGACTTCGGAGGAAATGAGCGGATGATCGCGCAGAACGGTTTCCGCATTCCGACGTTCGGCGGCGTTGAGCTTGTCGCATTTCGTGGCAACCACGAGAAAGGGAATTCCCGTCCGCGTCAGATAGTCGAGCATCATCTCGTCGTCTTTTGTGGGACCGACGCGGCTGTCGATCAATTGAACGATCAAACGGACGCGGTCGGCGTTCCGATTTGCGGTAAAGTACCCGTCGGTCAACCCCGACCAGCGCGCCTGTTCTTCCTTGGTTCGTTTGGCAAAGCCGTAGCCCGGCAGGTCAACGAGCAAAAGCCGACCGTCAACGTCGTAGAAATTGACCGTAATGGTCTTCCCGGGCGCCGAACTGACCCGCGCCAGCGATTTGCGCCCGAGCAAAAGGTTGATCAAAGAGCTTTTGCCGACGTTGGAACGCCCCGAAAAAGCAACTTGCGGGAGCGGATCGGCGGGGAATTGCTTTGGCGTTCCCGCGCTGATGCGCAGGGTCACGCGATTGAGGTTCAGGGACATCGAAGCCTCCCTTCAAAGGATCAGATGCGGATTTGCGTGGTGGAAGGATGGGACGGGAGAAACACGGGCGCGGGCGGTGTTTTTTCCGCAAGTTCGGAATATCGGGAGATCGCCTCGTCCGGCACAAGCGCGTTCGAGAGTATCTCGTCCGCCGTGCGGCAGGGGATAAAATGCAGATTTTCCCGCGCAAGCGCGTCGATCTCTTCAAGGTCGCGAACGTTCTCCTGCGGGATCAGGACGGTCTTGGCTCCCGCCGTGTACGCCGCCATCGTTTTTTCTTTCAGCCCGCCGATGGGCAGGACTTTACCGCGCAGACTGATTTCCCCCGTCATGGCAACGTCGTGGCGAACGGCGCGACCCGAAAGCGCGCTGACCAATGCCGTTACCATCGTCACTCCGGCGGACGGCCCGTCCTTCGGAACGGCGCCCTCGGGGAAGTGGATGTGAATGTCTTTTGTTTTGTAAAAATCGGTCGGGATCCCGTAGGACGCGGCGATCGAACGGACATAGCTCACGGCGATATGCGCGGATTCTTTCATCACGTCGCCGAGCGACCCCGTGGTCTCAATCTTGCCCGTTCCGTCGAGAACGGCAACTTCCACTTTCAAAAGGGTGCCGCCGAGCTCGGTGTAGGCAAGTCCGTTCACCACGCCGATCTCATCGTCGGTGCCCACCGAGTCGGGCAATGTTTTACGTACTCCCAAATAAGAATTGATCTCTTTTGCAGTCATCGAAACCCGCGTTTTCTCTTTTTCGATCAACCGACGGTCCACCTTGCGGCAGATCGCGGCGATCGCGCGTTCAAGGCTCCGAACGCCCGCTTCGTGCGTATAGTAGTCGATGATCTCATAGATCGCGTCGTCCGAAAATTTGAGTTGACGGCGCGTCAGCCCGTGGCGCTTCAACTGCTTCGGGATCAGATGCTCTTTTGCAATCGCGAGTTTCTCGCGTCGGGAATAAATGCCGAGTTCAATGATCTCCATGCGGTCGCGCAAAGGGCGCGGGATGGCGTCGAGCGAGTTTGCCGTGGCGATGAAGACACAGTCGGAGAGGTCGAAGGGAAGCTCTACGAAGTGGTCGCGAAAGACCTTGTTCTGCTCGCTGTCGAGCACTTCGAGAAGCGCCGAGGTCGGGTCGCCGTGCGCGTCGCGCGTCAGCTTGTCGATTTCGTCGAGCAAAATCAGGGGGTTACGCACTTTTGCTTGCGTAACGGCGGTGATGATGCGCCCGGGCATTGCTCCGATATAGGTTTTGCGATGTCCCCGGATGTCGGCTTCATCGCGGATGCCGCCCAACGAAATGCGGACGTACTTACGGTTCATGGCGCGGGCGATCGAAGAAGCGATCGAGGTTTTACCGACGCCGGGAGGTCCCACGAGGCAGAGAATCTGATTGCGGAGTTCGGGGCTCATCTGCTTTGCGGCAATGTATTCCACAATGCGCTCTTTCACCTTTTCAAGCCCGTTGTGATCCTCGTCGAGAACTTTCTGAACGAGAGACGCTTTCGTGCGGTCGTGCGTGGCGTTGTTCCACGGAATGTCGAGGCAGGTGTCGAGATAGTTGATGATGACCGTGGATTCCGCCGATCCGTAGGGTGTTTTGTCGAGACGATCGGTCTCTTTCAAAAGCTTTTCTTCCACTTCTTTCGGGAGATGCGCGGAGGAAATCCGTTCTTTGTATTCGTCAACGTCCGAGCCGCCTTCTCCGAGCTCTTCTTCGATCACCTTGATCTGCTCGCGCAGATAAAATTCACGTTGGTTGCGGTTCATCCGCTCCGAAACGCGGCGGCGGATGGAGGCTTCCTCTTCCATCAGCTCGGATTCCTGCCCGAGAATGAGCAAAAGCGCCTCGGTGCGCGCAAATGGATCGAAGCATTCGAGAACGGTTTGCTTGTCCTGCATACGGACGAGCACGTTCGCGGCAATGAAATCTGCGAGCGCACCCGGATTGGTATGGAGACGGGCGGCGTTGAGAATGTCCTCGGAGCCGGTGGGCAGAAATTGCAGGTTTTCTTCGAGTGCGTCGAGCAATTCGTGAATGCAGGCCTCGCCGCGGATCCCGCCGTGGTCGGGCAGAGAGATCGTTTTGCATACAAGATCCGCCTCGGTATAGTTGCCGGTTTTCCGGTATTCGGAAACGACCGCGCGGGCAAAACCCTCGAACATGACGCGGGTCGTACCTTCCGGCGAGCGGAGAAGCTGTTTGATTTTCGCCACGGTGCCAACGCGATAGAGCTGCCCCGCCTCGGCGTTCTGCCCCGACGGGATCTGCTCGGCGGCGGCAACGAGAAACACAAAAGGACTGCCACCGCTTGCCGTGCGGACGGCGGCGTCGGAAGCGTCGTCCGAGAGCTCGATGTTGAGCGGGACGGACGGGAAAGCGACTGTTCCCCGCAGGGTGACGACGGGGAGCGTGATCTGTTCTGCTTTTTCAATATAGGATGACATTTCGGGGATAGGGTCCTTTCAAGGCTCTGACGGTTTACAAGTCATAATTATACAATATTATAACACACTTTCCCGTAAATTTCCATAGGTTTTCGGAAAAAAGTTCCGCGAAAGCGTAAACAAACCGTGAATATTACGGAGCGCGGGCGGAAAAACAAAAAAATTGCACACCATAAGGTGCGTTTCTGCGCAAGAGATGTCATAAGGTTGGCATTTCGCAGAATCCGTAGCGTTCGGTGTGCAATCGTTAAGGGAACCTGCCGGATGTTTCCGACAGCAAAATCATTATACCAAATTTCGAGCGATTTGTAAATATCCGAATGTCACAAAAATTTGCTCTTTTTTTTGTGTAAAACATAGTAACGGAGAAATTTCGGCGGACAAGCGACTCCTTTTTTGGCGCTTTTTCCGATAGACATTTCTTGTCGTACCAAAAACTGGAAAATAAAAAACGAAAAAAATTTCCGAAACCCCTTGACAAACCGAACGGGTTGTGATAAAATAACATGGAAAACAAAGCAGAGCTCCCGCTCTCACCCGCCACAATCGCGTGCAACGGGTTGATACAGACCTTTCCCGAAGGGAAGGATTGTGCCGCGCGGAGACGATGTCTTTGTGCGGAATTTTTTGTACTGTGAGGTGTTGAACGATTAGCGCGAAGGACAAAGAGACATTGCTCAATGAGGCGATCACCGCAAAGGAAGTCCGTTTGATCGGACCCGCCGGAGAAACGCTCGGGATCATGAGCTCCCGGGATGCCCTGGAACTTGCCTACGACCGCGGAATGGATCTTGTGCTCATGGCGGCGCAAGCCGACCCGCCCGTGTGCAAGATCATGGACTACGGAAAGTTCTGCTTCGACCGCGACAAGCGGGAGAAGGAGGCACGCAAGAAACAGCAAACGGTGGAGCTGAAAGAGATCCAGCTCTCTTGCAGGATCGACACGCACGATTTTGAAACCAAAGCACGGCACGCAGTCCGCTTTCTCACGGAAGGAAACAAGGTGCGTGTGGTGATGAAGTTCAAAGGACGTGAAATGAGCCACCAGCACATCGGGCAGGAAGTTCTTGAAAAGTTCAGGGACGCTTGCGCCGAAGTCGGAACGGTGGAGAAGAAGCCGGTTTTGGACGGCAGATTTTTGAGCATGGTCATTTCGCCCGTCAAAGCAAAATAATTCGGCACGAACGGCGAACCGCAACCATATTTGACCGAACAGAAAAAAGGAGTTTTCAAAATGGGAAAGATCAAAACACATAAGGCTTCCGCGAAAAGATTTACCGTTTCTTCGAACGGAAAGGTAAAGATGTTCCACAGCTCTCACCGCCACAACACGGGCAATAAGAGCGCCAAACGGATCCGGCACTTGCGTTCGAGCGCATTGGTGCAGGGCAAAATGGCAAGCAACATCAAATCCTTGGTAAAGTAATCGGAAACGGAGGAAACGAAAAATGGCAAGAATCAAAGGCGCACTGATGACGCGCAAAAGAAGAAAAGCAACGCTGAAAGCGGCGAAGGGATATTGGGGTGCCAAGTCCAAGCACTTCAAGATGGCGAAAGAAGCCGTCATGAAGAGCGGCAACTACGCGTTTGCCGGCAGAAAGATGAGAAAGAGAGACTTCCGCAGTCTCTGGATCACGAGAATTTCCGCGCAGGCGAAGGTCAACGGGTTGAACTACTCGACCTTCATGCACGGGCTGAAAAAAGCGGGCATTGATCTGAACCGCAAGATGCTCTCCGAAATCGCGATTTCCGATAAAGAAGCATTTGCAACGCTCGCGGCGCAGGCGAAGGCGGCGCTCTGATCCGACAAATCGAAAACCCGATGGTTGCATCGGGTTTTTGTCATTGATAGCGTGCTTTCCGAACGCGCCCGAATACCTCGAAATCCGTTGAAAAAGGCGGAAAAGAGAGAAAAAATGGAGGGAAAAACCATGCTTTTTTCATCCGAACCGATCCGTTCGAGGCAAAACCGAACGGTGGTGGAACTTGCGAAACTGACCGATCGACGCACGAGAGAAGCGGTAAAGTTATTTCGTTTCGATGGGGTCAAGCTCGCCGAAGAAGCGATCGCGAGCGGGGCGGAGATCCCGCAAATGTTTTTGCGCGAAAGTGAAGCGAAAACGATCGTTGCCGCCTTGGAAGAACGAACCGAGCGTTCGCTCGCCGAACGGGTGGGGAAAATCGTTTGTCTCGACGACGGTGTTTTCGACCGCGTTTCGGAAGAAAAATCGCCCGAAGGCGTGATCTGTGTGGCAAAATATATTGACAAATTCCAAAAAAATGTTACAATATATAATGACGCGGATTTTTCGGAGCTCGCGGACGAGCGAATCGTCCTGCTTGAAGCGGTCAGAGATCCGGTCAATATCGGCGCGGTGATTCGGTCGGCGGCGGCGTTTGGCGTTGATCGCCTGATTGTCAGCGCGGATTGCGCGGATATCTACCATCCGAAGGCAGTGAGAGCCTCCATGGGAACGATCTTCCGGCAAAAGATCGACCGGACGGATCGGTTGCCCGAGGTGATCGGGCAGTTGCGGGAAAGCGGGCGGCGCGTGTTTGCCGCCGCATTGGATCGCGACGCGCTTCGATTGGGTACTTTTCGGATCGAAAAAGGAGACTGCGTGGTCATCGGAAACGAGGGGCACGGGTTGACGGAACAGATCCTTTCGGTTTGTGACGGAAACGTTTATATTCCCATGACCGAACGGACGGAATCGCTCAATGCGGCGGTTGCCGCGTCGCTTTTGATGTGGGAATTTTCGAAATGATCGCCCGTGTGGGGCAAAAGGGGGAGTCCGCTTGCGTCGGGACGAATGGATAGATTGGATTTGGCTTGCCGAGGCGATCGGACGATCGGGCGGAGCTTTCCGCAAACTGATCGGGCATTTTACCCGACCGAAAGACCTTTTGGAAGCGGATGAGGAGATCATTCGGGCAATTCCCGAACTGACCGAGAGAAACGTCAAAGGGCTGATGAACAAAGATCTGACCGCCGCAACGAAAATTTTCGACGCTTGCGAGCGGTTGGGCATTTCGGTTCTCCCCTATAACGATAAGCAATTCCCGCAGAGCCTGCGGGAGATTCCCGACCCGCCTGTATTGCTGTATTACGTGGGAAAATTGCCCGATTTTTCGCACACGTTCTGTATCGGCATGGTGGGAACGCGAAAAATGAGCGAGAGCGGGATGCAAAGCGGCTATCGGCTCGCCTATGAGCTTGCGGGTGCGCAGGCGCTCATCATCAGCGGGCTTGCGGAAGGGATCGACGGGGTTTGCGCCGTCGGAGCCATGGAAGGTGGCGGGAAAACGGTTGCCGTCATTGGATGCGGGCTGGACATCGCGTATCCGAGACATCACGGCAAACTGATGAACCGCATTGTGGAAAGCGGCGGCGCGATCCTCTCCGAGTATCCGCCCGGGACGCGCCCCATGCAGTATCATTTTCCCATCCGCAACCGCATCATCAGCGGGCTTTCGCAAATGGTGATCGTTGTGGAAGCGGGAATGTCGAGCGGATCGCTCATCACGGCGAAGGAAGCCGTCACACAGGGGAGAGCGGTTTATGCCGTCCCCGTGGACGCGGGTACCGCCGCGGCGGAAGGAAACAATCGCCTTTTGCGCGACGGTGCAAAGGTTGCGATCGAAGCGCAGGACATTGTGGACCGTTACCGCTATGTGTTTGAAAAGCGACCGCTTGCCGAACGGGTCAGACCGTTGCGGGGCGGCGCGGACAGGGAAGCGCTCCGTAAATACGGCGTGATCGGTTTTGAGCGGGAAAAGCCGATCGGGAGCTCTGCGGTTGAACGGTCCGAAAAGGCGGAACGCCCCGCACCGACGAAAAGGATCGTTCCGTCCCCGACCGCGGAAGATGCACCGAAAACGGTTCCGGACGAGGTGCTGCAATCGCTTTCACCCGTTCAAAAAGCGGTGTTGGAAGCCATGCCGGACGACGTTCCGGTCACGGTGGAAACCATTAAAACGGAATATCCTTTCGGGGAAGTCCTCGCGGCGCTCACCGTGTTGGAAATTTCCGGTATCGTGCGGAAATTACCGGGATCAATGTACGGCAAGGCATGAGAGAGATCGGGTTTATTTTCCCATCAATCGGTAAAAATACAACAAAAGCAATAAAAGAACAAAAGCAGTAAAAGATGGAAAGAGAAGAAAGGAATTAAAATGGCAAATAATCTGGTTATTGTGGAGTCACCTTCCAAGGCGCTGACAATCAAAGGATACCTTGGGAGCAATTATAAAGTGGTAGCGTCCATCGGGCACGTCCGCGATCTTCCGAAAAGTTCGCTCGGCGTGGATATCGAAAACGGCTTTGCGGCGCATTATATCAGCATTCGCGGCAAGGGAGACCTGATTAAAGAGATCAAGAAGGAAGCCAAAAACGCGGGTAAAATCTATCTTGCGACCGACCCCGACCGCGAAGGAGAAGCCATTTCGTGGCATCTTGCGGCAACGCTGGATATCCCCGTGGAAAAAACGCATCGCATCTGTTTCAACGAAATCACGAAAAACGCCGTCCGCGCCGCCATCAAGGCGCCGAGACAGATCGACATGAACCTCGTCAACTCCCAACAGACCCGACGCATCCTTGACCGCATCGTGGGTTACAAATTGAGCCCCCTGCTTTGGAAGAACGTCAAGAGCGGGTTGAGCGCGGGGCGCGTTCAGTCGGTGGCAACGAGAATTATCGTGGAGCGCGAGGAGGAGATCCGCGCGTTCGTTCCCGAAGAATACTGGACGGTGGAAGCAACCCTCTGCACGGATGACGGCGTTCGCGTACCCGTGCATTTCTGGGGCGACGCCAAGGGAAAGATCCGTCTTTCCGATGAAGCAACAACGAAGCAGATCGTGAATACCGTGAGCGGAAAACCCTATTCGGTGGCGTCGGTGCGCCGCGCCGCGAAACATAAACTGCCCGCGCCGCCGTTTACCACCTCGACCATGCAGCAGGAAGCGGCGCGCAAGCTCGGGTTCCAATCCCAACGCATTATGAAGGTCGCGCAGGAGCTTTACGAAGGGATCAACCTCGGCGCGGAGTTCGGCGGCACACAGGGTCTCATTACCTATATGCGTACCGATTCACTTCGTGTTTCGGAGGAAGCGCAGAGCGCGGCGAGAACGTTTATTCTCGGGAAGTACGGCAAAGAGTTCTGCCCCGAAACGCCCCGCGTCTATAAATCCAAGGCGGGCGCACAGGACGCGCACGAGGCGATCCGTCCCGCACGGATCGATCTGGAACCGCAAAAGATCCGCAAAATGCTCTCCGCCGAGCAGTATAAGCTCTATAAACTCATTTGGGAGCGTTTTCTCGCAAGTCAAATGGAGTCGGCGCTGTTGGATACCGTAACGGCCGATTTCTCCTGCGAGGGGTATTTGTTCCGCACGAGCGGCTATACCGTGACCTTCCAAGGATATATGGCGGTTTACGAGGAGAGCGAAGAGGAAACGTCGGCAAACGCGGACGATCCCGCCGAGGTCAAAAACATTCGTCTGCCCGATATCTCGAAGGGGCAGAAGCTCCGTGCGGACGAAGTGACGCCCAATAAGCATTTCACCGAGCCGCCCGTCCGCTATAACGACGCGTCGCTGATCAAAATGCTGGAAGAGCAGGGGCTGGGACGTCCGAGCACCTATGCCACCATCATTTCCACCATTCTCGCGCGCAACTATGTCAAGCGCGAGGGAAAGGCATTCGTCCCCACACCGCTCGGAGAAGTTACAAACAAACTCATGAAAGAGAATTTTTCCTCGATCGTGGATTATAAATTCACAGCCGAGATGGAAAACGAACTGGACGAGATCGAAAACGGAAAGGACACGATGGGCGACGTTCTCGAAAAGTTCTGGAAGAGCTTTTCCAAACAGCTCGAAGAAGCCGAAAAGAAGATCGGCGAGAACACCATCGAGGTTCCGCCCGAAGAGACCGACCTCATTTGCGAGAAGTGCGGAAGCCGCATGATCGTGCGGAACGGTCGGTTCGGCAAGTTTGCCGCGTGCCCCAATTATCCCACCTGCCGCAACACCAAGCCGCTCACCGCGAACGGAACGGGCGACGAAGAGGAAAAGCGGGAGACCGAAGAAGAAAAGAAAGCGCCCGTCGCTTCGGACATGAAGTGCGAGAAATGCGGCGCGGATATGATTTTGCGGACAGGGAAGTTCGGCAGTTTTTATGCGTGCAGCCGCTATCCCGAATGTAAGTTTACCAAGGCGAGAATGCGCGATACGGGCGTGACCTGCCCCAAATGCGGCGCCAAGATCGTCACCAAATTCGGAAGGAGCCACACCGTGTTTTACAGTTGCGAGCGTTATCCCGAATGTGATTTTTCGTCATGGGATATGCCCACGAAGGAGCTTTGCCCCAAGTGCGGGAAAATGCTTTTCCGCAAGAAGGGGAGAAATCTGCTCGTCTGCCATGAAGCGGATTGCGGGTATTCCCGCGAGATCGCGGCGGAAACGGCGCAGGAAGTCTGAATTCCATGAAAAAACTAACCGTTTACGGAGCGGGACTTGCGGGTTGCGAGGCGGCGTGGCAGGCGGCGAAGCGGGGAGTTCCCGTTCGGCTTGTGGAAATGAAGCCGAAAAAGACGACGCCCGCCCATCACCGTCCGAACGGATTTGCCGAGTTGGTCTGCTCCAATTCTCTGCGATCGGATAGCGTAACCAATGCCGTGGGGCTTCTCAAAGAGGAGATGCGGAGGCTCGGGTCACTCGTCATGGAAGCGGCGGATGCCACGCGGGTCGCCGCGGGGTCGGCGCTCGCCGTGGATCGGGAACGGTTTTCCGATTTTATCACGGAACGGATCCGCTCCTGTCCGTTGATCGCGGTGGAAGAGCGGGAAGCCGATCGCATCGCGGAGGACGAAGTCAGCGTGATTGCCACGGGACCGCTCACGAGCGACGCGATGGCGGATTATATTGCAAATGAGCTCGGCTGCGCGGGTCTGCATTTCTTCGATGCCGCCGCGCCCATCGTGGATTTTGCCACGGTGGATATGAACGTCGCCTATTTTGCTTCCCGTTATAACAAAGGCGATGCGGACTATCTCAACTGCCCTATGAAGCGCGAACAGTACGACGCATTTTACGAAGCGCTGATCGGGGCGGAAGAAGCACAGCTCAAAGATTTTGACAAAGAGTCGCAAAAGGACCTGAAAGTGTTTGAAGGGTGTATGCCCGTGGAGGTCATGGCGAAGCGGGGGAGAGATACCCTTCGCTTCGGGCCCATGAAGCCCGTCGGGTTGACCGATCCCCGAACGGGAAAGGAAGCCTATGCCGTGGTGCAGCTGCGGCGGGAAAACGAAGAGGGAACCATGTTCAACCTTGTCGGGTTCCAAACGCACCTGACGTTTCCCGAGCAACGGCGCGTGTTCCGTCTCATTCCGGGACTTGAAAACGCGGAATTTCTGCGGTACGGCGTTATGCACCGCAACACCTATCTCCAATCCCCGGGAGTCCTTGCGCCGACCTATGCCGTGAAAACGAGACCCGACGTGTTTTTCGCGGGACAAATGACCGGAGTGGAAGGCTACGTGGAAAGCGCGGGAAGCGGGTTTGTGGCGGGTATCAACGCCGCAAGGCGCGCCGAGGGAGCGGAAGCGTTCGTGTTTCCCGAGGAGATCATGCTCGGCGCCATGGCGGCGTACGTCAGTCGTGGAGGCGTTGGGGAATTTGTCCCCATGAACGCCAATTTCGGCATCATCAAACCGCTTGACGTGCGCGTCAAGGGCGGCAAATCCGCGCGGAACGAACGCCTCGCGGAGCGGTCGCTGGACGTTGTTTCAACGATCGAAATCTGAAAAGGAGTCGGCGTAAGCCGTCATACGGAGGAACATGAGGATCATTGTGGATGTGATGGGCGGAGACAAAGCACCCGACGAAACCGTCAAGGGTGTTTGCCTTGCCGCCCGCGAATACAATGCAACATATATTCTCGTCGGTGACCGTGCGGAGATCGAGCGGGTCGCCGAGGAAAACGCGCTCGACATCCGTCGGTTCGACATTGTGCATACCGAAACCGTGATTACCATGGAGGACGATCCGCTTTGCGTGGTTCGTTCCAAGAGCGATTCTTCCATGGCAACGGGACTTCGATTGCTCGCCGAGGGCGAAGGGGACGCGTTTGTCAGCACGGGGAACACGGGCGCGCTTTTCACGGGCGCTACGCTCATCGTGCGCAAAATCAAAGGCGTCACGCGGGCGGGGATCGGCACGGTCATCCCGCTCCAAACCCCAACGCTGCTACTCGACACGGGCGCGAACGTGACCGTGACCGAGGAGAACCTCGAACAGTTCGGTTCCATGGGAAGCGCCTATATGCGGAAAATGTACGGAATTGCGGAGCCGCGCGTCGGCTTGCTCAATAACGGAAGCGAATCCTGCAAAGGCACCGAATTGCAACAGAAAGCCTATCAATTGCTCGGAAGCAATCCCGACGTCAATTTCGTCGGCAACGTTGAGGCGAATACCGCCGTGGTGGGCGGATGCGACGTGCTGGTAGCAGACGGATTTACGGGAAACATCTTTCTCAAAGCGATCGAGGGGCTCGGGAAGTATTTGCTTCTCAAACTCAAAGACGTGCTATACAGCAGTACGGCAACTAAAATCGCCGCGCTGACCATGAAAAAACCGCTTACCGCGATGAAAAAAGACCTTGACCCGAAGGAGCACGGCGGCGCGCCCATTCTCGGCATTTCCAAACCCGTTGTCAAAGCGCACGGGTCTAGTGACGCGATTGCGTTCAAGAACGCGATCCGGCAGGCGATCGCCTACGCCGATTCGGGTGTGATCTACGATCTTGCCGCAAGCGCGCAGGTGTTCGCGGCGAGAAAAAAAGAAGAACACGACCAATGGAAGCGGGAACATTCGGAAGCCGTCGAAGTCCCGCGGAATACGGACATTCAAACAGAAGAGACCCCGCAAAACTGATTTTCGGAAAGGAGAATTGCCATGCCGCAACCGCTTGGTGAATTGCAGAAACGCATCGGATATACGTTCCGTAACGAGCGTTATTTGGAACGAGCCGTCACCCACTCGTCCTATGCCAACGAAACGGGCGCGCACAATCATCATCTGCGCTGTAACGAGCGGTTGGAGTTTCTCGGCGATTCGGTACTTTCCATCATCGCGAGCCGCTATCTGTTTTCCCGTTTCCCCGACTATAAAGAAGGCGAGCTTTCGCAACTGCGTTCGCGCATCGTTTGCGAGGGGGCGCTCTGCGGCTATGCACAGCAGTTTGGACTGGGGGAATTTCTCCTGCTCGGAAAAGGGGAAAGCAAGTGCGGGGGGGCGCAAAAGCCCGCCATTCTCGCGGATGCGTTCGAAGCGATCCTTGCCGCCGTGTATCTGGACGCGGAAGGGGACGCGCTCGCGCGCGTTTCCGAGTTTCTGCTTCCGTTCCTCGTCCGCGCGGTGGACGAGCAGGACGGGAGAGCTTTGCTGGATAATAAATCCCTGCTTTATAAATTCATCCAACAGGACGCGCATGAGGAACTGCTGACCGATCTGGAATACCGCAAGGTGCGGGAAAGCGGACCCGACCACGCGAAAACATTTGAAGTGGAACTTTACCTCGCGTCCAACTGTATCGGGCGGGGAAAAGGAACTACGGTACAGCAGGCGGAGCAGGAAGCCGCCGCCGCCGCGCTCGAACTTTTCGGCATTGACCATTGACGATCCACATAACGAACGGAGGAAATAACGACCGTGTATTTGAAATCACTTGAAATGCAGGGCTTCAAGTCCTTTCCCGATAAAACGAAGTTGCTCTTTGACAGAGGCGTCGACGTTTCCGTAAACGTCGAAAGCCCCACAAAGGGTGTTACCGTGATCGTGGGTCCGAACGGTTCGGGAAAATCCAACATCGCGGACGCAATGCGTTGGGTTTTGGGTGAAATTTCGTCCAAGAGCCTGCGCGGAAGCAAGATGGAGGATGTCATTTTCGGCGGTGCGGACAGCCGCCGCCCCATGGGATATGCGGAAGTGTCGGTCACGTTCGACAACAAAGACGATTTTGCCAAGCTCGATTGTCCTTATGATGAAGTCACCGTCACCCGTCGCTATTATCGCGCGGGGGACAGTGAATACTTCATCAACCGCAAAGCGGTGCGCTTGAAGGACATTTACGAGCTGTTTATGAATACGGGTATCGGGCGCGACGGTTATTCCATTATCGGTCAGGGAAAGATCGCGGAAATGGTCTCGCGCAAGAGCGAGGAACGGAGAAGCGTGTTCGAGGACGCCTCGGGGATCGCGAAATACCGCCATCGCAAGGACGAAGCGGAGCGGAAACTCGCCGCGACAGAGGACAACATGGCGCGCGTGAACGATATTTTTGCCGAAGTCTCTGCGCAGGTGGGACCGCTTGAAAAAGAGGCGGGAAAGGCGAAACGCGCCATGGAACTCATGGAGAACAAAAAGCGCGCCGACGTCACACTCTGGCTCTACGACACCGAAAAGCTCCATGGGGAGCTGGAAGCGGCGGAGGAAGCCTTCCGCCATTCCAAATTCGATCTGGACAACGCCGAGGAAAGCATCAAAACGCTCGAAGCGCAGAACGAAAAACTGTTTGAAGCGTCGCAAAGCAGTAAGCTCGAGTCCGAGCAGCTGCTCACACAGATTCGCGAAAAAACCGAGGAATGCCACCGGCTCGAAAACGCGCAAAGCGTTGCGGAAAACACCATTACGCACGCAAAGGATCTGATCGCCGCCACACAGGGATCGGTCGCGGGCGTGGAGAAGTCCATGCAAGCGGAGCAGGCGACCTGCGCGGAGCACGCGAAAAAGATCGGAGAACTCGAAAACGTCATTTCCAACCTTGAAAAAAAGCAGGATGAGCTGACGGCGGAGCAAACCGAACTTTCCGAAAAGGAAACCAAGCTTGCGGACGCCGTTGCGCAGGCGCTCGTCGACATTCGCAACGTGGAAGCCGAAGAGATGGACGTCAAAGTCCGGATCTCGGTGCTGGAAAACGCGAAAGAGACCGACACGGGCAAAAACTCTTCGGCTTTGCAGGAATTGCAGAGCTACCGGGAAACGTCCGAAAAACTCGGCGAGCAATGCGCCGTCAAGGAGCGGACGGTCGCGGGATACGATGCGGAGATCGCGTCAATCGACGCCGAAATTACCGAGAACGAAAAGAAGATCGAAGCCATGGCGGAGCAGTTGCAGGCGGCGAACGCCGAGAGCAACAGCGCCCGCTTCCGCCGCGATTCCGTGGCGCAGAGAATTGCCACCATGAAAGCCATGGACGAGCATTTCGAGGGCTATTCCAACGCCGTTCGCTTTGTGATGAACCGATATGAGGCGGGTGAGATCACCGACCGCACGGGCGCGCCCTGCGGGAAAATTTACGGTCCGCTCTCCAAGGTGATTTCGGTGGAGGACAAATATGTGACCGCCATTGAGATCGCGCTCGGTGTGAATTTGCAGAATATCGTGGTGGAGGACGAAGCAACGGCGAAAGCTGCCATGTTCGCGCTCAAACGCGGTGAAGCGGGACGGGCGACCTTCTTCCCGCTTACGTCCATGAAGCCCTCCACTCCCACAAAAGAAATGACCGACGCGGCGGGCTATGCGGGCTACGTCGGCATTGCGGACGCATTGGTGAAAACCGATGAAAAATTCCGCAATGTGCTGTCCTCGCTTCTCGGCAGAACGGTCGTGTTCGACAACATCGACCATGCCAACGTCATGGCGAAAGCGTCGGGATACCGTGTCCGCGTCGTCACGGTAGACGGTCAGCAGATCAACGTCGGCGGCTCGTTTACGGGCGGCTCCGTGAAAACGGGAAGCGGCGTGCTGTCCCGCGCGGGCGAGATCAAGCGACTGGAAGAGGAACTCAAAGAGCTGAACGCCGTTGCGGAAAAGCGTGAAAAAGAAGCCAAGGCGCTTGCAGAGCGGCTTGAAGAAGCGGAAGGGGTCAAAACTTCCGCCGAGGATCGCAAGGATCTGATCGGCGTTCTGCGCGCGACCGAAGCGGCAGGGCTCGAACAGCTCCGCGCCAAGCTCGACGCCAACAACACCCTGCTCGAAAAACTCCGCGAGGACACCAAGGAACTCGAAGAGGCACAAACGCGCTACGAGGAGGATCTTGCGCGTCTTTCCGCCGAGGAGAAGGAACTGCGGATACGCATTCGGGAATTAACCGATTTCCGCGCCGAAAAATCGGCGGAACACGGGGAAACGGTTTTGAAAAAAGACGAACTCGGTCGCGCGCTCACCGAGTTGTATATCAAGATCAGCGAAACGCAGAAAGACATTGAAACCGAGACCACGCTCAAAGAGAGCAGCGAAGCGCGCATTGCCGCCCTGCACGAGGAGCTGACCGAGTATTCCGAGCGGATCCGTATGCGCAACGAGCAGATTGCCGCAAAGACCGCCGAAATCGAAGCAAACCGCGCGGCGCACCGTTCGGCAAGCGCCCTTTTGGAAGAACTCAACGCCAAGCGCAGTACGGTCGAAGAGGGAAACCTCGCTTTCGAGAAGAAACTCAACGATCTGAACAACCGTTTGCGTGAGCGCATGAACCATAAAGAGCTTGTTTTCCGCGATTATACCACTTGCGAGAACAAACTCATCAATCTGCGCGAATCGCAGGATAAACTTTCCACACGCCTTTGGGACGAATACGAAATGACCCGTACCGACGCGGTCGCGCTCGGATATCCGCCCCTGACCAAGGAGACCCGCTCCGAAATGTTGGCGTTGCAGACCGAATGCAAGAATAAGCTGCGCGCGATCGGAAACGTCGATCTCGACGCGGTGAATAAATATGCCGAGGTGCGCGCGCGTTACGACGCGATGAACGCGCAAATCACCGACTTGGAAAATTCGCGCAAGGATCTGCTTGAAATCATCAAACAGCTTGAAACCGAAATGAAAACCTCGTTTGTGGACTCCTTCAACAAAATCAACGAGAATTTCGGGAAGGTGTTCGCGGAGTTGTTCGGCGGCGGATCGGCGGAGCTTTCGCTCACCGACCCCGAAAACGTGTTGGAAAGCGGCATCGAGATCAAAGCCGCGCCTCCCGGAAAAATCATCAAGAGCCTCATGCAGCTTTCGGGCGGCGAACAGGCGTTCATCGGCGTTGCGCTCTTCTTTGCCATTCTGCAAGTCAATCCCACGCCGTTTTGCATTCTCGATGAAATCGAGGCGGCGCTCGACGAAGTCAACGTGGAGCGGTTGGCACAGTACATCAAGCGGTATTCGCACGGAACGCAGTTCATCATGATCACGCACCGCCGCGGCACCATGGCGGCGGCGGACCGTCTCTATGGCGTCACCATGCCCGAGCACGGCATTTCCAAGGTGCTCATGCTCAATATCAACGATATTTCCAAGAAAAACGGAGAAGAATGGGATGGCATTTTTGGGTAAGCTGTTCGGAAAGAAAAAGGAAAAAGAGGAGACCGTCGAAGCGGTTGCGGAAAACGTGACCGTTTCGGAAGAAGCGGAAACCGAAGCGCCGACCCAAGCGGAACTTTCTGCCGAACCCGCGGAGCAGCCCGAGAACGGGACGAACGAACCGACCGAGACCGAAGAAACGCGCAAAAAAGAGAAAAAATCCTTTTGGAACCGCGTCAGAGAAGGGCTCGCAAAGACCAAAAACGCGATTTTCGGCGGCATCGACGACCTGCTCAAACGGTTCCACCATATCGACGAGGATCTCCTTGAAGAGCTGGAAGAATTGCTTATCACGGCGGACGTCGGTGTGAACGCGACCGAGCAGATCATCGAGGAACTGCGCGAGCGCATCCGCGACGGACGGTTGAAAGAAAAAGAGCAGATCACGGCGACTTTGCGCGAAATTCTCGAAGAGATGATCGGTGAAGGAGAACCGTTGAAATTGGAGACCAAACCGTCGGTCATTCTCGCCATCGGCGTTAACGGCGTCGGCAAAACCACGGCGATCGGCAAAATTTCCAATCAGCTCCGCAAGGAGGGGAAAAAGGTCATTGTGGCGGCGGCGGACACCTTCCGCGCGGCGGCGATCGACCAACTTGCCGTTTGGTGCGAGCGCGCCAAGGTGACGCTCGTGCGGCAGAACGAAGGGAGTGACCCGGGGGCTGTCGTGTTCGATGCGTGCCACGCGGCGAAAAATCAAAACGCCGACGTGCTCATGATCGACACGGCGGGACGGTTGCATAACAAAACCAACCTGATGAACGAACTTGCAAAGATCAATCGCATCATTGATCGGGAACTGCCCGACGCCTCGCGCGAGAATTTGCTCGTTCTGGACGCCACAACGGGGCAGAACGCCATTCTGCAAGCCAAGGAATTCCGCAACGCCGCAGCGCTCACGGGCTTGATTTTGAACAAAATGGACGGAACGGCAAAGGGCGGCATCGTTCTTGCCATCCGTCGGGAGCTGAACATTCCCGTCAAGTTCATCGGCGTCGGTGAGAAGATCGACGATATGCAGGAATTCGACCAAAAAGAATTCGTTAAAGCACTGTTTGAAAGTTAAAAAAGAGGGAATCAAATGAAAATCGTTCTGGCGTCCCGCAATCGAAAAAAGATCGGTGAATTGAGAACCCTGCTCGCGGAGAGCTTTCCCGCGCTCGAAGTGCTCTCGCTCGACGACGTCGGTATTTGCGGCGAAATCGAGGAAAACGGCAACACGTTCGAGGAAAACGCGCTCATCAAAGCGCGAGCCGCCGCGGCGTCCGGCTATATCGGTGTGGGCGACGATTCGGGACTGACCGTGGATTATCTCGGCGGTGAACCCGGGATCTATTCGGCGCGTTATGCCGCGATCAAGCATTTTGCGGGAGGACACGACGACGAAGCGAACAACCGTTTGGTGCTCAAAAATCTCGAAGGCGTACCCGCCGAGCGGCGAGGAGCCGCGTTCGTGTGTGCCATCGGATGCGTTTTGCCGGACGGGCGGGAATTTACCGTTCGCGGCGAGGTACACGGCAGAATTCTGACCGAATACCACGGCAACGGCGGCTTCGGCTATGACCCGCTGTTCTTCTACGAACCCTACGGAAAAACGCTTGCCGAGGTCACGCCCGCCGAGAAAAACGCGGTGTCCCATCGCGGCAAGGCGATCCGTGCGTTCGCGGAGCGGCTTCGGGCGGAATACAAGGATTAACGCAATACGTATGAAATTTTCAAGTTATTTTCATATACGGGGAATGCACACGCTGGCGGTCATGATCGGCGCATTTATCGGCGTCGCGGTCGCGGGAGTCGGTATGCTGACGGGTCTTTACGTCGGCTGGGCGTGGGGGCTGCTGATCGGCGCGGGCGTCGCTTTGGCGTTGTCGGTCGTTTTCCCGTTCATGCTGTGGATCGGGGATGCCCCGTACCGAAGGGTGATCGCGGAAATCGGGGAACCGATCGTCTATCGGCATCCCGTCCGCTTTGCCATTCGCGGCGGTTCGCTGAACGGATATATCGTTCTGACCGAAAAATGCATCGCTTTGATCTCTCTCGACGGAGGTGACCACCGTATGTCACTGACGAGAGACGACGTCAAATCGGTCAAATTTTCCGAAGCGAAAAACGCCGTCAGCCTGTTTCTGGACGCCACGAAATTTATTTTGATCACGTCCACCGCTTCCGCGGAACTGTTTGAAGTTCTGTGCCGCGAGGGGTGGAACTGAAATCGACGGAAAGGAATTCCGACATGATCACATCCAAACAAAGAGCTTATCTGCGGGGAATGGCAAACGACTATCCCGCCATTTTGCAGGTCGGCAAGGGCGGCGTTACGCCCAATTTGCTCAAAACCGTTTCGGACGCGCTCGAAGCGCGGGAGCTGATCAAACTTCATATTCTGGAAAACAGCGGAGAAGACCCCAAAGCGGCGGCAAACGCGCTGGCGTCGGAACTCGGAGCCGAGGTCGTTGCCGTTACGGGGAAGAAAGTCGTTCTGTATCGGGCGTCCTCTCAAAAGCCCGTCATTGAGCTGCCATGACGCGCATCGGGATCTACGGCGGCACCTTTTCGCCGCCGCATAACGGACACGTCGCCGCCGCAAAAGCCTTCATGGAGCAAATGTGGTTGGATTTTCTGTTTGTCGTTCCCGCCGCCGTCCCGCCGCATAAGGAAATGGAATGTCCCGTTTCCGCCGCCGACCGCTACCGCATGACGCAGTTGGCGTTTGAGGGGATCGAAGGTGTTTACGTCAGCGATATGGAGATCAAGCGAGGCGGGAAGAGCTACACCGTGGATACACTGCGGGAGCTTTCGGGAGAGGATCGCAGGTTGTTTCTGCTCTGCGGAACCGACATGATGCTCACGCTCGACGAATGGCACGAAGCGGAAGAAATTTTCCGTTTGTGTTACCCCGTTTACGTTCGCCGCGAAAAAGATCCGTTGTTGGATCACGTCATTATCAAAAAAATCGCGGAATATCAGGAAAAATACGGAAAAATCGTCCGAAAAATCCAAATGGAGCCGTTTGTGACCTCCTCGCATGAAATACGAAAGAAAATCGAAGCGGGCGAAACCGTTTCCGATCTTATTCCGCCGTCGGTCGCAAATTACATTTTTGACAATCATTTGTACGGTTCAAAAGAACGGAGTTGAAGCAAAATGATGGATAGCGAACGTCTTTTTTGCGAAAAAGACCTTGACGGCTTGCGCAAAGCGGTGGAAGGGGAACTTTCCCCCAAGCGGTTTTTCCACGTTGCCGCCGTGGAGGAAATGGTCGCGCGGCTCGCGTCCCTCTATTGTCCCGAACAAACCGTGTCCCTGCGAGCCGCCGCTCTGCTCCACGACGTTACCAAAGAGTGGACGGTTGAGGAGCACGTCGCGTTCTGCGAGACGCACGGCATCAAGGTTTCCGCGCAGGATCGCATGGCGTTCAAAACGCTTCATGCAAGAACGGCGGCGCTGCTCATTCCCGAGCGGTTTCCGCAGTTTTCCGAACGAACGGTCGTCAACGCGGTCCGGTGGCACACCACGGGACGCGCGGGCATGACGCTGACCGAAAAACTCCTTTATCTTGCCGATTATATCGACCTGTCCCGCAAATTCAAGGATTGTGTCATCCTGCGGCAGTTCTTTTTCGCCACCGAACCCGAACATCTGGACGCGAAAGGTCGGAAAGCGCTCCTGCGGGACGCGTTGATCCTTTCCTATGATATGACCATCGCGGCGCTGACCGCGGATGGACTTCCGATCGCCGAGGACACGGTCAAAGCCCGCAACCGACTGGTTCTCGACCGCGCGGCTAAGAAACGCGAAACAATTTGATTTCGCACACACGGTACATCAAAATTCAAGAGGTGCCGTATGAAAAAACGTGTGGTTTGTCTGCTTTTGTCGTTTCTCGTTTTGCTTTTCGCCTTTTCCTTCCCGACTGCGGCGCAGGCGGCGGGGAAAGACCCAGTGAAACGGTTTTTGATTTTCGGGTGCGACAAAGCGGCGGCGCTGACGGATTCGATCTTTCTGGTTTCGCGAAATGAAGCAACGGGCGAGCTTCGCGTTCTGCAACTTCCGAGGGACACCTACGCGGCATATACCGAAGGGAGCTATCGCAAGCTCAACGGCGCCTTGCGGTCGCTCGGGAGCGAGAAATGCAAGGCGTTCTTCTCCCGCGCGCTCGGCGTGCGTGTGGATTGGTTTGCCGCAATGGATCTGGAATGCGTTTCGCTTTTGGTGGATACCGTGGGCGGTGTGGACATCGACGTTCCGATGAACATGGATTACAGCGATCCCGCGCAGGGGTTGGAGATCCATCTCAAAGCGGGACGACAACATTTGGACGGAGCGGAGGCGCTTTCCTTCATCCGTTTTCGGTCGGGGTATGTCAACGCAGACCTCGGGCGGATGGACGCGCAAAAGGTATTTCTGCGCGCGTTTGCGGAAAAATGCCGCAATCTGAACGCCGCAACCTTTTTCCGTATGTTTATGATCTCGGTCCCGCATATGCAAACCGATCTGCCCGTAACCGAGGCGATCCGTATCTCGCGCGGACTTTTGAATTGCGATTTTTCCGCGATCCCGATCGAAACGGCGCCGGGCGAGGCGATCCGAGGGAAGAACGGTGCGTGGTATTATGTGCTGAACCGCATGGGCGCGCAAAGCGCCGTCAACCGCCTGCTCTCCCCGAACGCTCCCGTTTCCGACAAAGCATTTGACCCCGATCGCGTATTCGACCGTGCGGACGACGCCGATTTTCACGGAATTTACAGTTCCCCCGCCAAGTAGAGGGAAAGAAAGGATATATCACTTATGAATCTTCAAACAACGGAAACACTCGCCGTCAAAAAGCTCCCGTCTCTCGCGGAAGCCGACCCGAAAACACTCGCAAACGCGATTTTCGACGTGCTCGACGAGAAAAAAGCAGAGGACATCCGCGTTTTGCGCGTCCATGACCACACCGTGATTACGGATTATTTCATCGTTTGCTCCGGGCGGTCGTCCACGCAGGTCAAGTCGCTCGGGGGCGAAGTGGAGTTCAAGCTCGGCGAACGCGACGCGGCGCCCGCACATTACGAAGGACGGGACAACGGCAATTGGGTCGTGCTCGACTACGGCTCCGTCATCGTGCATATTTTCAGCCGCGAATCGCGGGAATTCTATAAGTTGGAGAAACTATACGGAGATGCGGAGGAGATTCACTTTGAGAGCATCGACGAGAAAGCAGAGGCAGAGGCAAAATGAAGTACGATTTTCGTCAGATCGAACCGAAATGGCAAAAGAAATGGGAAGAAGCAAACGCATTTCGCGCGATCGACAACAGCGATAAAAAGAAATTCTACGCATTGGTCGAGTTTCCGTATCCGTCCGGCGCGGGGATGCACGTCGGACATATCAAGGCGTATTCGAGCATGGAAGTCATTTCCCGCAAAAGACGGATGCAGGGGTATAACGTCCTGTTCCCGATCGGTTTCGATGCTTACGGACTTCCCACGGAGAATTACGCGATCAAAACGGGCATACATCCCCGCGAGGTGACCGACCGCAACATCGTCAAATTCACCTCGCAGCTCAAACGCGTCGGATTTTCTTTCGATTGGAGCCGCGTGGTGGACACCACCGAGGAGGGCTTCTATCGCTGGACGCAATGGATCTTCCTGAAAATGTTCGAGCGCGGATTGGTGTTCCGCGATCAGGCGCTGGTCAACTACTGCCCGAGCTGCAAGGTCGTCCTTTCCAATGAGGATTCGCAGGGCGGTAAGTGCGACATTTGCCACAGCGACATCGTGCAAAAGTCCAAAACCGTTTGGTATCTCCGCATCACCGAGTATGCCGACCGTCTGCTCTCGGGGCTTGACGAGGTGGACTACCTTCCCAACATCAAGCAGCAGCAGGTCAACTGGATCGGTAAATCCACGGGCGCGTTCGTCAACTTCACCATCAAGGAAACGGGAGAAAAGCTCCGCATCTACACCACGCGGTGCGACACGCTCTTCGGCGTGACCTTTATGGTCATCGCGCCCGAACATCCCATCATCGAAGCGAACCGCGAACGCATTGCGAACGTTGCCGCGCTGGACGCCTACCGCGAGGAGTGCGCCAAAAAGACCGAGTTCGAGCGGACGCAGATGAACAAGGACAAAACGGGTGTGCGCATCGAGGGGCTGACGGCGATCAACCCCGTGAGCGGCAAGGAGATCCCGATCTACATTTCCGACTACGTGATGATGGGGTACGGTACCGGCGCGATCATGGCGGTTCCCGCGCATGACGAGCGGGACTACGCTTTCGCAAAGAAATTCGGCATTGACATCATCGAGGTCATCAAGGGCGGCGACATCTCGAAGGAAGCCTACACGGGCGACGGAGAAATGGTCAATTCGGATTTTCTCAACGGCTATACCAACAAAAAAGATTCCATCGCACGGATGTTGGAATATCTCGCGGAGAAAGGCATCGGCGAGATGGGCGTGCAGTACAAGATGAAGGACTGGGCGTTCAACCGCCAGCGCTACTGGGGCGAACCGATCCCGATCGTCCATTGTCCGCATTGCGGCATTGTTCCCGTACCTTATGAGGAATTGCCTCTTCGTCTGCCGAAGGTGGAAAACTTCGAGCCCGGTGAGGGTGGGGAAAGCCCGCTTGCCAAAATCGAATCGTTCGTGAATTGCAAATGTCCCAAGTGCGGGCGGGACGCCAAGCGCGAGACCGACACCATGCCGCAGTGGGCGGGTTCTTCGTGGTATTTCCTGCGCTATATCGATCCGCACAACGGGGAAGCGCTTGCCGACCCCGAAAAGCTGAAATACTGGATGCCCGTGGACTGGTACAACGGCGGCATGGAGCACGTCACCCGCCACATGATCTATTCGCGTTTCTGGCATAAATTCCTCTACGACATCGGTGCCGTCCCCTGCGACGAACCTTATGCCAAGCGTACCGCGCAAGGGTTGATCCTCGGTCCCGACGGCGAGAAGATGTCCAAGTCCAAGGGCAACGTGGTCGACCCCAACGACGTGATCGACGTTTACGGCGCGGACGTTCTGCGCACGTACGTCCTGTTTATGGGCGATTACGCGAGCGCAACGCCGTGGAATGACAATTCCATGAAGGGGTGCAAACGGTTCCTCGACCGCCTTGCCGACCTGACCGATCTCATCCGCGAGGGCGGCGGAAGCCCGAAACTCGAAACCGCGTTCCATAAGACGGTCAAAAAGGTCTCCGAGGACATTGAGGAACTTAAATTCAACACCGCCATTGCCGCCATGATGGCGCTCATCAACGAGATTTACGAGGTCGGGAGCCTGACCTGCGAACAGATGATGACGCTCACGCGCCTGCTTTCCCCGTTTGCACCGCATCTTGCGGAAGAACTTTGGGAAAATTTGGGTGGAAAAGGACTTTGCACGCTTGCAGAGTGGCCCGAATGGGACGACGCGAAAACGGTGGACAGCACCGTGGAAGTTGCCGTGCAGATCAACGGTAAGGTGCGCGGGACGGTGGAATTGCCCCTGAACTGCCCGCGCGAGGAAGCCGTGGCGTTGGCGAAAGCCGACCCGAGGATCGCGGCACAGCTTGAAGGGAAAACCATTGTCAAAGAGATCAGCGTTCCCAATAAGATCGTCAATATCGTGGTGCGTTGATTGATACAAAAAAGAGCGGGCACAGAATTTTCATTCTGTGCCCGCTCTTTTTTTGCGGCTATTTTTCATCGTCGATTGCAATTCGCAGGGCGATTGCGGAGCAATCGTCGCGCGGTTCTTCTCCCGTGGAGGCGTGCAGACAAATGCGCTTCACGATCTCTTCGGGATCTTTTTCTCCCGACCCCGCAAGATAGTTCAAAAGCCATTCGCAATCGGGGTCGTTCTGTTGAATCCCATCGCTGATGAGAACTACCGTGTCGCCCGCTTTGAGCGGGAATTCGGAAGTTTGCGCTTCCGTGTTGCGCAGAATACCGATGGGAGCGGTATCCGCTTGAATACGGTGAACGGTCGAACCGCGCACCACGAAGCTCGGGGCGGCGCCGCTTTTGATGAAGGAGGCAACGCCCGTCACAAGATCGAATTCGAGCAGGTCAACGGTGGAAGAACATTCCGCCGCACTGTTGTTTTGCGTGCGCGAAAGCACCATGTTGTTGAGCATTCGCAGGGAAGTTCCCGCGCGGTTGCCCGCGCGGAGCATTTTCTCGAGGAAAACCGAACAGAGGTTGGAAGTCAGCGCCGCGTCATGCCCCGACCCCATTCCGTCATTGATGAGCGCATAGAAATAATCCTTGCGGTTGGAAAAGAGGGACACCGCGTCACCGCTGACGCCGCCGTCCGCCGAGAGACATTTTTGCGCTCCGTTCACCGAGAACCGCTTGCGCGAGTGAAGAACCATGGTGCAAACCGAACCGTCCACTTCAAAGATCGGTGCGGATAGTTCCAAGCCGCACATTTCCCCCAAGTCGCTCCGCAGGGTCTCCGTGGTCACGTTTGCTTGCTCAACGTCAACGCCGCGCACGATCACCCGCCGCATCCGCCCCCCGTAAACCACCACGCTCTGCGCCGAAATTCCCGCGCTCGCAAGGTATTCGCAAATGCGGGAGGAGAGATCGGCGTCGAGACGGTATTCGCCGTCGTCCTCTTCCAGCGCGTCGTTGATGATATTTGCCGCCGCTTCGTAGTCCATGGCGAAAATTTCGGTTCGGTTGTCGCGCAACAGGTTGCCTGTCAGTTCGGAACACTCGTGATTGATGTCGGCAAGGATGGCGGTCATAGAGGAACAACGACGGAACAAAACGGGAGAAATTTGTTTTTCGGTCACGGTGCCGCGCGTGTGGAGCGCCGAGGCGAGCCCACCGAGCACTTCCAGCGTGTCGGCGTATTCAAGACCCCAACAAACGGTTTTGTTCGGGCAGTTCGGGCAAAAACGGTCAAAGGAAGCGTCGCAAAGGCGGTGCAGATCCAGCGTAGTCGGTCGGCGAAGGCGGTCGCTTAAATTATAGAACATTTCGGAAAGGGAAGAAAAGGCGTCGGAGATTCTTCGCAGGCGGTCTTTCGCGTCCTCGTGGCGGTTTGTCACGTATCGGAGCCGAGCTGCGGCGTCATCGGAGGTGGGAGTGCTCACGGCGGTTTCGGTCGCGGTTGACGTTTCGCCGAAATGGGAAAGAACCGTTATCAAAGCGCCCGCCGTCAGGTTAGAGAGCAGGAGCGGGATCAAAACCGAAATCCCATGCGCGTAGATCGACCAGCCGAGCGCGGCGAACACGGCAACGGGGATGCCCACGTCGGTCTTTTTGCGGATGCTTGCGAGCGAATAAATCAAAACCGCGATCAGATAGGCGGGAATCGACATCGGATCATGCGCCAACCCCGCGAGAATGGCGGCGGCAACACCGCCGACCGCTCCGACGCGCCGAGCCGCCCATAGGGAGAGAAACAACGCGAAAAACGCGGAGAGAGGCACGATCCCGAACAGGAGTGCGTCGGACGCCCAAACGGCGGAGAAGAGCAAGGCGCCCGCCGAGAGGGCGTAGAGCACGCGCAACTCGCGCCGCCCCTCCAACCATACGGAATAGACCATGACGGCGGCGGGCGCCGCAAAAACGGCAAAGAACGCGGCATAAAGATCGTAATAGCGAAACCCGCCGCCGATCACGCGAAACAGCGAAACGATCAGCATACAGGTCGCCGCCGTCACCATCCGCAAAAGCACCCATTCGGAAAACAGACTGCGAATTTCGCTGCGCAACGTGCCGAGAAGTTCCGCGCCCGAAGAGGATGTGATTTTCGACCAAAGACGCGCCGCCCGGGATCGGGGAAGCCCGGTCTCCGTTTCGGGAAGCTTGTCCGCTTCCGTGCCTTGCAGTTTCTTGCGGATATGTGCGGGAAGCAAACGCAGCCGCGATTCGCGCGGGTCGGCAAGCCGCGCGGAGATCGCGCGGATCAACGCGGCGGCAACATAGGTAACGATCAATACCCACGGCTGTTCTTCCGAAAATACCGCACCGAGGATCAGACCCGCCAGAATGGGAAACACATGTCCCGACGAGGCGCAAAGCAGAGCGACGCCGAGCGGGTTTGTGCCGAAGAGCATCGATCCTTGCCCGAACAGAAATCCCGCACCCGTCCAAAGTACTTCCCGCAGAACGAGCGAGACCACCCGAAGGCGGGACGCGGCGTCTTTTTGTTTCAGTTTTTCGGTCCACCCTTTTCGGGTTTCTTTCACTTTTCCTTGCATGGCAAAACCTCCCGTTTTGTGCCGAAATCTCCTTTATTTTACAGCGTCGGCAGTGCGATTTCTGTCGGAAAAGGAACAGTCAAAAAAAGAGGAAGTCCGTCGCTTCGAAGCGGTTTTGCAAAGGTTTCGGCGAGCGGGGACGACGAACGGAAAAAAGAATGGCGCGGGGAGGCGACGCTGGTCGTCAAACGTCACAATTTGCATGACGATTTTTTGTCGGACTACGGGAGCGCGAAACGGTATAAAATGGGAAAAGAAGCGGTAAAATGAAGATGTGTGCCGTCAAAGGCGGCAAGCGATTTTCTTCCTTAAAACGGACAGAAAGGTTTTCCGATCTTTTAGCACTCGGAACAGATGTTTACAATTCATTCATAAATAAATTGCGAAAAACCATTGACAAAACCGCCGAAAAGTGGTAAATTATATACGTTGGGTTAGCACTCGGCAAATAAGAGTGCTAAAAACGAAATCGGTAACGGAAAGGAGAGTTCTCATGGCGGGCGGTGAGTTGAGCGAACGCAAAAAGCGGATCCTCAAAGCGATCGTGGACGCGCAAATCGAAGGCGGCGGACCTGTTGGTTCCAAGGCGATTCTTGCCGCGGGCGGGATGAACTGTTCTTCCGCGACCATCCGAAATGAAATGGCGGAGCTGGAAGAAATGGGCTATCTCGAACAGCCGCACGCTTCGGCGGGCAGAGTTCCGAGCGAGCTCGGCTACCGTTTCTACGTGGATTCGCTCATCGAGCACTACGCCATGACCACGCATGAGATCGCGCAAATCAACAATCTGCTGCGCGTCAAGATGGGGGAGCTCGACCAAATTCTTTCGGCGGCGTCGCATCTCGCGTCCAACCTGACCAACTACACGGGAATTGCCATCAAGCCGCGCGCGGGATCGGTCAGCATTTCCAAATTCGAGGGGATCTATCTCGAACCCGATCATTTTATTTTGGTTGCCGTTGCCTCCACGGGAACGGTCAAGTCCAAGCATATCCGCACGGAGCGACCGATTTCTGCCGAAACGGTCACGAAGCTTGCCGAAGCGCTCAACGCCATGATCGCGGGTCTTGCCGCGGGGCAAATCACGCTTCCGATCATCATGGAGCTGGAAACGCGCATGGGAGCGGAGAGCGGAACGGTCGGAACGGTCATTAAAGTCATTTATGACCTTCTCAACGAGCTCGACGCGGGAGAAATGCAGGTGGCGGGCATCGACCACCTGTTGCAATACCCCGAATACAGCGATACCGCGCAGTTCCGTGAATTGCTCGGAACGTTGGAAAAGAAGGATGATATACTCGATCTGGTTTCCACAACGGACGGAGGAGAAGGTGACATCAACGTTCTCATCGGATCGGAGAGCCGCGTTAAGGTCATGAACAATTCCGCGCTGGTGTTCAAGCCGATCGTCAAGGACGGAAAAACGCTCGGAGCCATCGGCGTTCTGGGACCGCGACGGATGGACTATGCCAAGGTACTCGCCACGCTGGAAGGATTGAGCGGGAATATCGAAAATCTGATCCAACCGAATAAACAACTGCATGACGGAGGAACATCCGATGGATGAAGTGAAAGATACGCCGGAAACGGTGGAAACCGAAGCTGCCGCCGAGGAAAAGAACGAAAAGAAAAAAACGAAAAAGCCGGAAACCGAACTTCGGGAGCTGAAAAAGCAGCTCGAAGCGGAAGAGGCAAAAGCAACGGAGGCAAACGATAAATATTTGCGCATGATGGCGGAGTACGACAACTTCCGCAAGCGTTCCGCAAAAGAAAAAGAAAGCGTCTATGCCGACGCCTATGCCGATTGCATCGGAAATATCCTTCCCATTCTCGATAATCTCTCCCGCGCGGCGGGTTCGGAGAATTTCGAGGCGGTGAAAAAAGGATTGGAAATGACCGAAAAGGCGTTCGGGGACGCGCTTTCCAAAATGGGAATCACCGAGATCGAAACAGAGAAGTTCGACCCCAATCTGCACAACGCCGTGATGCACGTTGAGGATGAAACAAAAGGAGACGGCGAAATCGTTGAGGTGTTCCAAAAGGGATACCGCAAAGGCGACAAGATCATCCGCTATGCGATGGTCAAGGTCGCGAACTAACATTGTAATTCAACCGAAAAGAGGTAAAAATCATGGGAAAGATCATTGGTATTGACTTAGGTACAACAAACTCCTGCGTGGCGGTGTACGAGGGTGCCGAGCCCATCGTCATCCCCAATCCCGAAGGCGCGAGAACCACTCCTTCGGTCGTGGCGTTCTCCAAAACGGGTGAGCGCATGGTCGGGCAGGTCGCCAAGAGACAGGCGATCACCAACCCCGATCGCACCATCATTTCCATCAAGAGAGAAATGGGAACCGCGAATAAACGGACGATCGACGGCAAGGCATACACGCCGCAAGAGATCTCCGCAATGATTTTGCAAAAATTGAAATCCGACGCCGAAGCATACCTCGGAACCACCGTTTCGCAAGCGGTCATCACCGTCCCCGCGTATTTCTCGGACGCACAGCGTCAGGCAACCAAGGACGCGGGCAAGATCGCGGGTCTGGAAGTTCTCCGCATCATCAACGAACCCACGGCGGCGGCGCTTGCCTATGGCATGGATAAGGAAGCCAACCAGAAAATCATGGTGTTCGACCTCGGCGGCGGCACGTTCGACGTTTCGCTCCTCGAAATTTCGGACGGCGTGTTTGAGGTGCTTGCCACAAACGGCGACACGCACCTCGGCGGCGACGACTTCGACCAGCGCGTGATCGACTGGATGGCGGATCAATTCCTCAAAGAAAACGGCGTAGATCTCCGCAAGGACAAAATGGTTCTTCAAAGATTGCGCGACGCCGCCGAAAAGGCGAAAATCGAGCTTTCCGGCATGACCAGCACGTCCATCAATCTGCCGTTCATCACGGCGACCGCGGCGGGACCGCTCCATTTCGAGGCGACCCTGACCCGCGCCGAATTCGACCGTATTACCGCCGACCTCGTGGAGCGTACCATGATTCCCACGAAAAAGGCACTCGCGGATGCGGGAATTTCGGTCAACCAGATCGACAAAGTTCTGCTTGTCGGCGGTTCCACGAGAATTCCCGCCGTGCAGGAAGCCGTCAAGAAATTCATCGGCAAAGACCCGTTCAAGGGTATTAACCCCGATGAATGCGTCGCCATCGGCGCCGCTATTCAGGGCGGTGTGCTCGGCGGCGAGGTGAAAGACCTGCTTCTGCTCGACGTCACGCCTCTGTCCCTCGGCATTGAGACCCTCGGCGGCGTGTTCAACCGCATCATCGACCGCAATACCACCATTCCGGTCAAGAAGAGCCAGGTGTATTCCACGGCGGCGGACGGTCAGACCTCGGTGGAAATCCACGTTCTGCAAGGCGAGCGCGAAATGGCGGCGAACAACACCACGCTCGGTCGTTTCATCCTCGACGGTATCACACCCGCGCCCCGCGGCGTTCCGCAAATCGAAGTCACGTTCGACATCGACGCGAACGGTATCGTGAACGTCACGGCGAAGGATAAGGGAACGGGCAAGGAACAGCACATTACCATCACGTCCTCGACCAACATGAGCAAGGAAGACATCGACCGTGCCGTGAAAGACGCGGAGCGGTTTGCGGAAGAGGATAAGAAGGCAAGAGAGGCGGTCGACGTGAGAAACCGCGCCGAGAGTGTGATCTTCCAGAGCGAAAAGACGTTGACCGACCTTGGTGACAAAGCCGATCCCGCCGACGCGCAGGAAGTGAAAAACGCCATTGAAAAGCTCCGCGAAACGCTCAAAGGAAGCGACGTGGAAGCGATCAAAGCGGACACCGAAGCGGTGGAAAAATCCTTCTATAAGATTTCCGAAAAGCTCTACGCACAGCAGCAGGGGCAACCCGGTGCGGAAGCCGATCCCAACGCGGGCGCCGGCAACAACGGCTCGGACGGAACCTATTACAACGCAAACTACGAGGATCATTCGAACAACAACAATTGATCGGCTGAACCGAAAAAACGGGAAAGGGCGCTTCGCGCCCTTTCCCGTCGGACGTATTTGCAACACAGAGGAAAAACATGGCGGATAAAAGAGATTACTATGAGGTTCTCGGCGTCGATAAGAATGCGGACGCGGGAACCATTAAACGGGCATATTACCAACTTGCGAAAAAATACCATCCCGACGCCAACCCGGGCGATAAAGTTGCGGAAGAGAAGTTCAAAGAGGCAAACGAGGCGTATGAAGTCTTGTCGGACGCCGACAAGCGCGCCAAGTACGACCAATTCGGTCATGCCGCGTTCGACCCGTCCATGGGCGGCGGCGAAGGTGGTTTCGGCGGTTTTGGAGGCTTCGGGGATTTCGGTGATCTCGGTGATATTCTCGGAGGAATGTTCGGCGGCGCTTTCGGCGGCGGCAGACGGCGGAACGGTCCGCAGCAGGGCGACGACATCGGCGCGAACGTGATCATTACCTTCGAGGAAGCCGCGTTCGGCGTGAAAAAGGATATTTCCTATAACCGCATTTGTCGGTGTCCCGATTGCAAGGGGAGCGGCGCGGCGGCGGGAACGCAAGCCGAAACCTGCTCCGTGTGTCGCGGAACGGGACAGGTCAAGCGCGTTCAGCGCATGGGCGGCATGGCGTTTCAAAGCACGGCGACCTGCGAAGCTTGTCGGGGAACGGGAAAGATCATTAAAAATCCCTGTTCCAAGTGCCGCGGGAGCGGTTTCGTGCGCGAAAACAAGCGCCTGACCGTTTCCATTCCCGCAGGGATCGACAACGGAGAGCGCATTGCCCTGCGGGGGCAGGGGTGCGACGGGAAAAACGGCGGACCCGCGGGCGACCTGATCATCAGTGTTTCGGTCAAGCGTCATCCCGTGTTTGAGCGAAACGGCGTCACCGTTTCCTGCGAGGTACCTTTGACCGTTGCGGAAGCCACGCTCGGTGCCGAAATCGACGTTCCCACACTTGAAGGCAACGTCAAATACACCATCCCCGAGGGAACGCAACCGGGAACCACCTTCACTCTTCGCGGCAAAGGGATCCCGTATATCAACAATCAGAACCGGCGCGGCGACCTGATTTTCCGCACCACGGTAGAGATCCCGAAGGGGCTGACCGACAAACAGAAAGCGGCGATGAAAGCCTTTGCCGACAGTTGCGGCGAAACGAATTACGCCAAGCATAAAGCGTTCTTCAAGAAAATTTTCGGGCAGAAATGAGGACGGAGATGGACAAAGACTATCTTTGCGGCGATTACGGAACGGTGACCGATTGGACGCAGCTCCGTGTAACGGTACATCTTGCCGACCTCGACCGTCTTACGGCGGTGATGAGCATGATCTCCAACAATTTGCAGATCGAGGATTACAGTGACATCGACCTTAAAACCTGCTACGGCGACCTGATCGACGAAGCGATCCTGAACGCAGATAAAACCGTCGCCTCGGTGTCGGTCTATCTGCCCGCCGAGCGGAGCGTTGCCGAGAGTGTCGCGTTTCTGAAAGAGCGTTTCGCGGCGGAAGGGCTTGAACCCATCAAAATCGAGACGGTGGGCGTAAAGGAAGAGGACTGGGCAAACGCATGGAAAGCTTACTATAAACCCGTTCATATCGGAAAACGGCTGGTCATCGTTCCGGCGTGGGAGCGTTACGATGCCGCGCCGAACGAACTGGTGGTTCGCATGGACCCGGGAATGGCATTCGGAACGGGGACGCACGAAACCACGCGCTTGGTGATCGGTTTGCTGGAAAAATACACGAAAAAAGGCTGTCGGATGCTCGACGTGGGAACGGGAAGCGGGATTCTCGCCATTTGCGCCGCCAAACTCGGCGCGAGCGAGTGCTTCGCCTATGACATCGACCCGGTTGCAGTGCGCGTTGCCACCGAGAACATCAAGGATAGCGGACTTTCCGGTATTCGGTGCGCGCAGTCCGACCTGCTTCGTCAAGCGGACAGAACGCGCCCGTATGACTTGATTTGCGCCAACCTCGTGGCGGATATCATTATTCGCATGGTTCCCGATCTCTCACCCTTCATGGATGAACACACCGTTCTGCTCGCTTCGGGAATCATCAACGAACGTGCGCAGGATGTGAAGGATTGTTTGGATCGGTACGGTTACCGCGTAGTCGAGCAACCCACCGAGAACGGTTGGTGCGCATTGGCGGTCATGAAGAAACCTTCTTGATCGTTCGGAAGCAAGAAAGAATAAAAGGAAGCGCCCCGCGGGGCGCTTCCTTTTATTCCTGTTCCTTTTCGGAGAGGGATTTGTCTTTTTCCTTTTTTCGATTGATCCACAGATCGAGAACCGTTTCCAAAAGCGGGAACGCGATTTCGAGGAGCAGTTCGATTCCGAGCAGAATGACGTGCGTGTGCGCGTGGTGTTCTCCGGGGTTCAAAATCATAATTGCGGAAAGCACCGTTACGACAACCGATTCCACAATGTTGATCACCGCGAGCCGATGCCTGCGGATATGTACCAGTGCGTGCGTCATTTCCCGCCCTTCGCGGATGATCGACCATACACCCCAGATAATGCAAATTTTGATGATGTCGTCGTGGGCGAGAAAAAGCAGAACCGCGAGCACGATTTGAATGATCGCTTCCGCCATGTCCGCGAATTTTCTTTCCATAATGAGGAAGAACAATTCTTCCAGAGCGTAAACCAATACCACGCCGCCAACGAGAAATGCCACGCCGGGCATGATCTGCTCGTGAAAAAGAAAAATAAAAATCGCGGCAAAGAGATATAGGATGGCTTTGGTGTTCCGCAATATCTTCGGCATCGAGGGCTTCTCCTTTCGCGGGGAATGGGTCGGTCATAATAAGATCGCCCCATAAACGCATGACGCTTTTACGGGGCGATCTGTTGAAAGTCAGTCCGTCACAAACGGCAGCAGCGCCATGTTGCGCGCGCGCTTGATGGCGGTGTTGAGCTCGCGCTGGTGAAGGGCGCAGGTGCCCGACACGCGGCGAGGCAGAATTTTGCCGCGCTCGCTGATGAATTTGCGGAGTTTGGCGCTGTCCTTGTAGTCAATGAACGGAACCTTGTCGGCGCAGAAAATGCAAACTTTTCTTCTTCTGCGGATCATTGCGGGACGAGCGGGACGAACGACCGCTTCGGTTGCTTTATTATCCATGTTGTTCAATTCCTCCTTGATAGAATGGGATGATCCGCTCAAAACGGCAGATCGTCGTCGGCTTTGATCTCCTCAAATTTGGGAGTCTGTTCCGGCGGGGTGGAATAGGATGGCGCCGTATAGGTGTCGGCGGGGAACTGCTGCGCTCCGCCCGCGCCTCCTTCGTTCTTGCTGTCAACGAACATCACTTCGTCGGCAACGATGTCGGTGGCATAGCGTTTCTGACCCTGTTGATCGGTCCATGTCCGATTTTGAATGGAACCGACAACGCAGATCGCGGAACCCTTCCGAAAATAGCGGGAAACGAATTCCGCCTGACTTCTCCACGCGGTGATGTTGAAAAAATCCACCGTCGGTTGCGCGGAAGCACCCTCGGTCGCTTTGGATTGGAACCGACGGTTGACGGCAATCGAGAAGGAAATCACGGGGATCCCGCTGTTGGTTTGTTTCAGTTCGGGGTCGGCGGTCAGGTGTCCGCCAAGAATGACCTTATTGAGGTTCAAGCTGGACATGATGAATGCCTCCTTTCAATTTTGCCAAACCGAATTATTCTTCGGTGGTGGCGGGCGCCTCTTCGGCAGGAGCGGGCTCTTCTTCGGGCTCGACTTCCGCTTCTTCGGCGGCAACGGGTGCGGCGGTAGCGACTTTTTCCGCGTCGTACTCGAGCTTGATGGTCATCGAACGGATCACGGACTCGTCAATGTTCATCAAACGCTGGAGCTCAACGGGGAATTCACCGTTGTTTTTGAACGTTACAACGGTATAATAGCCTTCGTTCATATCCTGGATCGGATATGCGAGACGACGCTTACCCCACTCATCGATCTTGATGACCTGCGCGTTGGCGGCAATCAGACCGGTGAACTTGTTGACCGTGGCCTTGGCGGCTTCCTCGCCGTTTGCAAGACTCACGACAAACATGCTCTCGTAAGAATTGGCTGCTTTTTCCATGTTTTACACCTCCCTATGGACTATTCGACCGCGCTGTAAAAATTTGCGCGGCAGAGAGACGGGCTTTGCCCGTATCAATACAGAATTATACCATGTTTCCAACCTTCTGTCAAGGTTTTTTCAAATTTTTTCCCTTTATTTTGCGTTTTTTTGGGAAAAGCGGGTGGGAAACGCTTGCAAAACGGTTGAATTTCTGTTATAATAAATTGGTTTTTCAAGTAGGAAGGGGATAGGAGAGCGGAAATGCGAAGCAAACGTCCGATTTTCACGGTGGCAGTTCTCCTCTTTTTCCTGATCCTTTCCGCTTGTCGCGGCGCGCCGACGGAGAAAACGCCGCTTTTGCGCGCGATGTTCCTCGACGTGGGGCAGGGCGATTGTACACTTTTGCAAACAACCCAAGGGAATATTCTCATTGATTGCGGACCCGAAGCATCCCAGGAAACGCTTTGCCGCAAGTTGAAGTCATACGGCGTGAAGCGATTGTCTCTTTTGATTCTCACGCACGGAGACGAGGATCACATCGGCGGTGCGGATGCGGTTTTGGAGACCTTTCCCGCCGATCGCGTTTTTGTAAACGGGACGAACGCGGAAAACGAAAGTGCCGACCGTTTTCGGAAAAGCCTGAACGAATGCGGGATCAAGCCGGAGATCGTCCGAGCGGGGACTTCGTTTGAGCTCGGCGAGGTGTTGCTCACGGTATTGTATCCGACCGTCGGCACCGAAGCGGAGGCGGGGAACCGCGGAAGCCTTGTGCTTCGGGTGCAATGCGGTAACACTTCGATTTTGATGACGGGGGACGCCGAAACCGAGATCGAAACGGTACTGTTGGAGCAATACGGCGCGACGCATCTTGCGGCGGACGTTTTGCACGTCGGTCACCATGGGTCGGACACGTCGAGCGGCGAAGCGTTTTTGCGGGCGGTTGCTCCGCACCATGCCGTGATCTCCTGCGGCGCGGGAAATCGGTTCGGGCATCCCGACGGAAGAACGCTGGCGAGGCTTTCCGAGGTCGGCGCCGAAATCTTTCGCACCGATCTTTCCGGTGATATTCTATTTACGTCCGACGGAGAAAATTTGCAACCCGTATCATAGAAAAACAGTATTTTCAAACCCAAAAAGGAGACTTTGAAATGGCTCGTGTTCTGATTACAGGCGGTTCGCGCGGGATCGGCGCGGCTTGTGTGCGCGCGTTTGCGGCGCAGGGCGATCGCGTGGCTTTTATTTACCGTTCTTCCGAACAGGCGGCGACTTCCGTTGCAACGGCAACGGGTGCGGCGGCGATCCGCGCCGACGTTTCCGACTCTGCCGAAGCCGAACGCGCGGTCAGGGAAGCGGAAGCCGCGCTCGGCGGCGGGATCGACGTGCTCGTCAATAACGCGGGCGTGGCGCAGATCAAGCCGTTTACCGATCTGACCGACGACGATTGGCGGCGCATGATGGCAACCGATCTCGACGGCGCGTTCTATGTGACCCGCGCGGCGGTTCGCGGCATGATCGCGCGCCACAGCGGAAGGATCGTGAACATCGGTTCCATGTGGGGAAAGGTAGGCGCATCCTGCGAGGTGCACTATTCGGCGGCAAAAGCGGGCTTGCGCGGGATGACAATGGCGCTGGCAAAGGAGTTGGGTCCCTCCGGCGTCACGGTCAACTGCGTGGAACCGGGCGTGATCGAAACCGAAATGAACGTTGCCCTCGACGACAAAACCAAAGCGGAATTGGCGGACGCCACGCCGCTTTGCCGAATGGGGACGCCGGAGGACGTTGTGGCGGCGGTCCGGTTTCTCGCGTCGGACGAGGCGTCTTTCGTCACGGGTCAATGCCTCGGCGTGGACGGCGGGTATGCGATATAGAATAAAACTTGGCGGGGCGCTTTTTCTTTGGGAAGAAAAAGCGCCCCGCCGATATTGTGGATAATCAGATCACGTAATTATCCGGCATTTCCGTTTGTGTCAGATCGGAGAGCGTTACATGGTCGAGACAGTCCGAAATCGCGTCGGAAAGCTTTTTCCAAAGCGGAAGCGTGCGGCATTCCGCCGAACGGGTACAGGGTGCGGCGTTCTCTTCGAGGCAGGCGACGGGGACAAGCGTTCCCTCCGTCACGCGGAGAATATCGCCCACGCGGTAGTCGGACGGATCCTTGCAAAGCCGATAACCGCCGCCCTTGCCGTGAGCGGTGGCAACCAATCCGTTTGAAGAGAGCAGTGCCATGACCTGCTCTACGTATTTGAGCGAGATTTCCTGGCGTGCGGCGATTTCTTTGAGCGGGATATATCCGTTTCTTTCGTGTTCCGCAAGATCGATCAGAACGCGCAGGGCGTACCTGCCGCGGGTGGAGATCATCATTTGTCGTTCTTTCCTTTCGGTTGGGAATTTTTTTATATTATAACAGAATTAAAACGGTTTTTCAAGTGTTTTTCATCAAAAACCGACCGAACCGATGGGGAAAACGGTTCGGTCGGAGCGGGAAGCCGAAGATCAGTCCGCAAAGAGCGGGGTGGAAAGATAGCGGTCGCCCGTGTCGGGAAGCAGGACGACGATTTTTTTGCCTGCGTTTTCGGGACGTTTCGCGATCTCAATGGCGGTGAAAGCCGCGGCACCGGACGAGATACCGACCAGAACGCCTTCGCTCTTGCCGATCAGTTTGCCCGTGGCGAAAGCGTCCTCGTTGGAAACGGGGAAGATCTCGTCGTAAATGTGCGTGTTGAGCACGTCGGGGACGAAGCCGGCACCGATGCCCTGGATTTTGTGAGCACCCGCAACACCCGTGGAGAGCACGGCGGAGGTAGCAGGCTCCACGGCAACGATCTTCACGTCGGCTTTTTTGCTTTTGAGGTATTCGCCGACACCGGTCACGGTGCCGCCGGTTCCGACGCCCGCCACGAAAATATCGACTTCACCGTCGGTATCGGCATAGATTTCGGGACCCGTTGTTTCAAAATGGGCTTTCGGATTGGCGGGGTTGACGAACTGACCCGGAATAAAGCTGTTCGGGGTGACCTCGGCAAGCTCCTGCGCTTTCGCGATCGCGCCTTTCATGCCTTTGGTACCGTCGGTGAGCACCAGCTCCGCACCGTAAGCCTTCATCAGTTGACGGCGCTCGACCGACATGGTCTCGGGCATGACGATGATGATGCGGTAGCCCTTGGCGGCGGCAATGGAAGCAAGCCCGATGCCGGTATTGCCGGAGGTGGGCTCGATGATGACCGAACCGGGTTTGAGTTTGCCCGAAGCTTCCGCGTCGTCGATCATGGACTTTGCGATACGGTCTTTCACGGATCCGGCGGGATTGAAGTATTCGAGTTTAGCGTAGATTTTGGCGTTCAGCCCGAGTTTCTTTTCAATGTGGGCAAGTTCGAGAAGCGGCGTTTTGCCGACGAGTTGGTCGGCGGATGTGTAAATGTGGGACATGGTTGGAAATCTCCTTTGATAAAATTGACACCTTTCGGATGGTCTGCAACCATTATAAACCCATTTCCCCACTTTGTCAATAGGTTTTTGAAAAATTTTTCAAAAAAATTTTCCCGCCGAGAAAATCTCGGCGGGAAAGAGAAATTTGCTGTTTTTCATTTTCCCCACCCGATCAGGTCTTTCACGACTTCTCCCGCGAGGATCAGCCCGACGACCGACGGCACGAACGCATTGGATCCGGGGATGTCCCGCCGCTCGGTGCATTTGCGCTCGGTCCCGGGCGGACAGACGCAATGCAAGCGGCAACTGATGGTCGGGTCGTCGATCGGTTTGATCGGCAGCTCGTCCGACCACACCACCTTCAATTTTTTGATTCCCAGCCGTTTCAACTTGTATCGCATGACCTTTGCGAGCGGGTCGGTGTGGGTCTTGTAGATGTCCGAAACGCGAAATCTTGTTGGGTCGACCTTGTTGCCGGCACCCATCGAACAGATAACGGGAACGCTTGCGGCGTGCGCTGCCGTGACGAGCCCGATCTTGCCTGTAACGGTGTCGATCGCGTCGATCACATAATCATATTGCGAAAAGTCAAATTGTTCGGCGGTTTCGGGGAGAAAGAAGGTCTTGTATGTGCGAACCTTGCAATCGGGGTTGATGTCGAGAACACGAGCCTCGGCAACATCCACTTTGTATTTCCCGATGGCCGGACGCGTTGCGATGATCTGTCGGTTGAGGTTGGTCAGGCAAACGCGATCGTCGTCGATCAGGTCAAGCGCACCCACGCCCGAACGGGCGAGCGCTTCCACGGCATAGCCGCCGACCCCACCAATGCCGAACACCGCCACGCGGGCGTTTGCGAGCCGCTTCATGGCGTCCCTGCCGAACAGCAATTGTGTACGAGAGAATTGATCTTGCATCTCTTGGAATGCTCCGTTTGTTTATTGTTCTTTGAAGCGCGGCTTCGGCAGATAATGCTCGAAGATCACGACGTCAAAATCCGCTTCGGTGGAGGGGTCGTGACTCGTCCATGCGACCTTTACGGCGCCGAGCGCCTCGGAAAAGCGAACCGAAAGCGGCTTTTTGCCAATGCGGTATGCAATGAATTGCGGTCTTGCGAGAACGTTCAACAGCAAATTGCCGAGAAGAAAAGCGGTCTTTTTCGAGAACTTTTTGGTGGAGTAATTCTTCGGCGGTTGCGCGAGCTGTCCCCGAAATACGGACGGCGCGTGCCGACGGAACCAAGCCACGATCATGGGATTAAAACTTTCAATGCAGGTTTCGCCTTTGTAGGACTTTATTGCCGCCAGCGTTTTTTCGCAAAGCTCGCGATTGCGCTTTCCGTTTTTCAATTCAATGATGATGGGGGTTCTTCCGTTCACCAGTGCGAGTACTTCGTCAAACAGAGGGATAGATTCTTCCGTTCCGCACAAGCGCAGAGCGCGCAACTCGTCGTAATCCAATTCGTCAACGCGCGCATGAACGCCGCAAACGCGGTCAAGGGTGTCGTCGTGAAAGACCACGACCCGACCGTCGCGGGAGAGTTGAACGTCCAATTCCATCCCGTAGCCGGCTTCTGCCGCCCGCGCAAAAGCGGGGAGGGAGTTTTCGGGGATCGACTGATCCTTTTCATAGAGCCCGCGATGGGCGAAATTGCGCCCGTAAAAAGGGGCTTTCTTTTTTCGTCCAGCCACCCGCGGCGCAAGCAGAAGAAAGGGCAGGAGCAGAACGAGGACGGCAAAAACAATGATGATTACAATAAGAAACGTGGGCATGGTTCAATCTCCTTCGATCGCTTCAAGACCGTGTATATTTGCGATCTTTTTTGCTTTGATATTTTTAACCAACAGGGTAAACACGGCGCAACTGAACGCGAAAAGGATCGCGGCGTAAACGGGAAGTGCGCGCCACGCGAGCGTGGCTTTGAACACCAGACCGAGCAGGACGGGCGTGACCGTTTGCGCGGACATACTCGCCGCATAATAGAAGCCCGTGAATTTGCCGATTTTTTGATTGGAGCAAAGCTCCACCACCATCGGGAAAGAGCAGTTGTGCACCAGCGCCATGCCGAATCCCTTGATCGCCCAAACGGCGAAGAGCAGGGTGGGGAAAGCGTGTTCGCCGTTTGCTCCGGTGATCTTCGCGGTAGGCGTTACGAAACACATTACCACGAGAGCGAGGACGGTGACCGCAAGTCCGCAGGAGATCGTCCATTTGCGTCCGATCTTATCCGCGATCATGCCCGCCGTGGCAAAGCCGAACACACTTGCAACGCCGCCGATGATCGTGAGCAGCATGGTGGCGCTGGATGCGGAGTTCAGATAGTAAATGACGTAGTTTCCAATGTAAGTTCCAATGGCGTTGTCCGCCATGAACCAGAGAAATTCGGCGCCGAGAATGGCGAAGAGCATCCGGCGGTTCGCGGGGGACATGGGAGCGTTGTCGTCAATCGGGTTTTCAATGGCGGCAAGTTGTTCGCCCGCGTCCATTTCGTCTTTCATTTCCGCGGCGAGTTTGTTTTCCCGAACGGTAAAGAACAGAACGAGCGCGGAGATGACCATGAGAACCGACGCGACAAGGAAAGGAACTTCAATGATCCAAAGCTTTCTCGCGCTGTCTTGTACATTGATGTAGTCGGAAAGTTTGAGAAAGATACCGAGAACGGTAGCAAACGCGCCGCCGAGATAGCCCATGATGTTAATAAGACCGTTTGCCTTTGCGCGAAGAGGCTTGGGCGTGATGTCGGGCATGAGAGAGACGGCGGGATTGCGGTAGATCATCATGAAGATCAGCACGATCGCCATCATGGCGACCATCCCCGCGATCTGGTTCCGGTGGAAGAAGATCGGAATAAAGGGGAAGGCGAGAGCGGAGACCATGGTTCCCGCAAGGATATAGGGCATCCGCTTGCCGATGGGGGATTTCGTGCGGTCGGAGAGACTGCCGAAGATCGGAAGCAGGATCAGGGCGGCGAGGTTATCGCAAGCCATGATGATACCCACGATCCATTGCACGTTCAGAATCTTGTCGGGGTCACCCGCTTTCAACTCCGCAGAGGAAAGGTTATACATCCTGCGGGCGAAAATGTCGGTCAGGAAAGTCGGGCACCACGAATCGTAGACCTGCCACAAGAGCAGAATGCCGAAAAAGGCAAACCCGATGAGAAGGGTGCGCTTGTAGTTCAGCTTTAACACAGGCGAGGACGCTTTTGCTTCTTTCATAGGGAGACTCCTTTTCTGTAAATTTGTGAAATTTCGCAAACGGTTGCAATATGCGACCGTCGGCAAAGGCGCGGTCTTGCCGCAGATGTTTTGATCTAACCATATTATAGCCGAATTGTTTGTTTTTGTCAACGATTTTTGCAAGATCGGAAGCGCTTTTTATGAATAAAAATGGACAAAAATGTAAAAAAAGAAGAAATCCGTTCGACCGTTTCCATTATCATTTGACAAAAATTTCCTTTTTTGTAAAAAAATGAACCTTTTTCGTCCATTCTGAACCTGATAATGGGTTTTCGGCGCAAAACCTTTCGTGATATAATAATGGTAAATCAAATATCTTTCGGAGGGTTGACATGAAAACGATCGCCGCATATGACCCCGTGGAACCCAACGCAGAAATGCAGGCATTCGGAAATTATATCCGAAACTGCAGAAAGGCAAAGAAACTGACTCAGCAACAAGTCGCCGACATTCTTGAAATTACCACAAAATCCATCAGCTGCATGGAAAGAGGCATCAATTTTCCCTCTTCGCAGAACTTCTTTCGCCTCGTCAAAATTCTTGATATGTCCGTGGACGAATTCCTGTTCGGATGCACCCGCTATGACGAAACCCTCAAAATCCCGGAATTGAATGATATGCTTGTTCAACTGGAACCGAAGGATCGAACGACCCTGATCAACCTTTCCAGAATGTTCTGCGAACTCCTGCTTCGGAAAAAGGATGCCAAATGAATGAACGACCCGCAATACTTAAATGACCTTTGCACGCAATTTTACGAACCGATTCGTCGCTTCTGCCTGCACATGATGAACAACGATCTCCATGGTGCGGACGACATTACGAGCGATGTTTTCTATCTTTTGATGACACAATGGGAGAGGCTCGACTTTGCTTCCGACAGTGCCGTTTTGGGATGGCTACACCAAGTCGCGCGAAATTTTGTAAGGAATTATACCCGCAAAAAGCTTTCCGCTCCGATGGAAGAAACGCTTTTGGAAAAACTTCCCGCAGAGGACGAGCCTTCGGAGTCGTTGGATCGTTATCATAAATACATTTTTGAAATTGAACAAAACCTTTCAATGGAAGAAAGGCTTTTGTTTCACCGACTTGTGGTTGATAGGCGCTCCTATTCGGAAATTTCGGAAATGATGGGTGTATCGGTCAACGCGCTCCGTTTGCGATTGCATAGGATCCGGGAAAAGATCGCAAAGCGATTTCCGGGTCTGTCCAATCATAATTTGTGAACTTTTTATGAAAACCTGACATATTTTGACAGCATAAAACATTAACATACGAGGAGGTGAGCCTCGTGTGTAACAAAACAAAAAGAAAGGTTCAACATGAATATGGGTAGCATGAGCCGTCAGGCAACTATCTCATGGCTATATCAAATCATTTTGTGTGAATTGGAAAAAACGAGCGATGAATCGGACAACGATCTGATTGCGGAATGTACCGCCTACCTCGACGAACTGCAAGCGGACGAGAACTCGCTGACTGCGGAAGAGATCGGGGAACGACTTGCAGCGATTCGCGCACGGGTCGCGGAAAATCCTTCCGGCATTGTTTTTGCGCAGATACCGTCGGCGGAGAAAGCGTCGGCAGGGAAAAAACACCGCAAACGCTTTTTCAAAGTTGTCGGCGTTGCGGCGGCAATCATGCTGGTTCTGCTTTTCACGGTTTCCGCAGTCGCATATACCAAGGGGTATCGTTCCGCATGGCAGTTTGCCTATGACAACGCAACGTGGATTCGGAATATCCGGAAGGGAAGCAAATCGGATCGGGAAACAATCACCGTGGTCAAAAATGCGGAAAAACAGGAATACGAGTCCGTGAACGCATTTCTCCAAGCCGAAAATCTGCACATACTATACCCTGTCGGTTTGGAAAGCAAAATGAAACCGGGGTCGATCACTTTTGTCGAAAAAGAAGGCGGAGTCAAAACCATAGCGATCCTCTTTGAAAACCATCGCACGCAAATCTTTATCAACAATACGAACAACTTTGAAAACGGGAATATCGAACAATACGAAGTCGTCACGGGAAACGGCGTTGTCTATTATCTCGATGAAGAGACCGTTCAGGCGTACTGCCGGTTCGGCGGCTGCGAATATACGATATCAACCGACAGCATCACATTCTTAAAACAAATCATTCAGGAAATGAAGGAATACCCATCATGAACCGTGTCGTTTCACTTTTTTTGGCAATTATACTATTGGTTGCCGTATGTATGATTGCGCCTTCTGCCGCGCAGATCAAAGCCCCGACCGTTGTCGATTACGGCGAGATCACCGTGATCTTCGGGGAAAACTCCTCTTTGACCGCCAAGCAACGTCTTGCAATCGCAAAATCGTTTGCTCTCCACGATGATGAAAGAGAAGTTGCCGCCCAACGCGGTCTAACCGGAAATATCATTTGCAACATCTTCGGTCATAAAAAGATATCGGAATCCATCACGATCATAGAGCATTGTGTTCGCGCCACAAATCCCAGGTGCTTGGAAACCATCGGAGACCTGATCACTTGTGCCAGGTGCAGCAGTTATCGGGATTTTGAAGAACTCGGATCCTATTACACTTTCTGTTGTCCCGAAGATTGAAAAGCGTGCCGCCCCGCGAGATCATCTCGCGGGGCGGTGCTTTTTTATTCCATCAGGAAATCCTCAATCACGTCAAAAAGATGCAGTGGGTCCGGTTGCAGACGATTGCAGCGGTTCACCAGTAATTCGATCCGTTCACGAACGCAGGAAACGTCATGGATCCAAGCAACCTCCTTCTTTTCCTGTTCGACAATGATCCCGAATGTCTTGCAATCATTTCCTTCCAACTTGACCGTTTCCTCTGCCAAACGGTATTGTGCCGATCCCATTTTCCGTATATCCTCCAAAGGGTTCCGAATGTATAAACAAACGGGGAAAGTTTGCTCACCATATATAAATGTTGCCCGAGCGGAAAATATGTTGCGCGTTCGCAGATTGTTTACAATTTTGACAGCAAACGACAAAAGCCCCCGAAAGCAGACGCTTTCGGGCGGACAGAAGCAAAGAATTGCGATCGTTCGTGCGTTGGCAATGAACCCCAAGGTCATTCTGTTCGACGAACCGACGTCGGCGCTCGATCCCGAAATGGTGGGAGAAGTGTTGGATTTGATCCGGCAACTTGCCAAAGAGGGAATGACAATGGTCATTGTGACCCACGAAATGGGGTTTGCGAGAGAAGTTGCGGACAGAGTGCTGTTCATGGCGGACGGCGGAATTGCCGAGGAAGGAACGCCCGAGGAACTTTTCGGCAACCCGAAGAACCCCCGAACCAAGGATTTTTTGAGCAAAGTCCTCTGAACGGAGAACCAACAAAAGCGCGTCTTTTGATAAACAAAAGACGCGCTTTTGTTGTGAAAGACCGCCGTAATGATACATAAACCCAACTAAAAGCGCCATAATGATACATGCCGTCAGATCCTTCCCCCGCGGCGTATCTTTGTTTATGACGAATGAGGCAAAAGGGCGCACGGTGCACGCCCTTTTGCCCACTTGAAAACGGAGATTACGGGAAAGTCAGAAAATCGCCACGGGTGTCAGCATATTAACGATCTTCGCCATGCGGAGATCCTTTTCAAACTGTTTGAACTTCTCTCCTTTCAAGGATTTCAAAAGCAAACCCGATTGATTTTCAGTATAATCCTTGACCGCATGTATGGAAGAAAAATCGATCCGACTTACGAAGAAAGAAGTGAACTGTCCATCCTTCAGCGTATCATACCTGATCGCGTGCTCAGCAGATTTTTCAAGATACTTAAACATATTTACCGCGTCGTTAAGCTTTAAATAGTTTGCCGCCATTTCCCGATAGATCTCCGAATATCGGCAGTGATAAAAACCGCAGTTTCCGTCCGGATAAAGCAGATCGAAGCAATGAATAAGAAATTCGCGCGCTTTGATATGCTCCTCCGGCGAATAATCGCCCTTTTGACACATGATACGCACGTTCAATCCGACCATATCAAAAAGATGTTGTATGTTGAACTGACAATATCGGACCGCTTCCTCTCCTTCCAGAATGCGCGGCATCATTTCATCGACCGTGACCGAATAACCGTCCGCCATATTTGCGTATTTCTTTGCCGACTCCGCATCCTTTTTGGCATAGTAATAGGTGAAGCATAAGCATTGGACCGCGCCGCCGCGCAAAGATTGATCCGTGGATTCATCTAATATCCTCTCTCCGCAAGCAATGATCTCGTCAGCGTTTGCGTTTTGATCCGCCGCGGACAAAGCGTACATCAGATCGTAAAGCACGGACAGATCGTTCGGGAACTCCTTTTGGGCTTCTCTCCATAGCACCACCCGATCTGAGTTTTTTCCGTCGCGAAACAGTTCATTGTTTTTTTCACGGTATGCAAGCAACTTTTTCTCTTTCTCGATTTCACCCACGCCGAGTAGATCGTCCACACTGATGTTGTAATAGGACGCGATCGCCGGGAGGAGCGTGATATCCGGGTATCCTTCATCACGCTCCCATTTGGAAACTGCCTGCGTGGAAATGCCGAGATAGTTCGCAAGATCCTCCTGCGTATTGCCTCTTTCCTTGCGGAGTTTTTTTAATTGCACACTCAATAAAATGTTCATAGTTTTCTCCCTCGAAAATGAAAGTAACAAGCGCTTGTTCTGCGTTTATTATAACACTTCTCCTGCCGCAATACAATAACCGCGCTGTTGAAAAACGGTAGATTTTTTCAACGAACGGTTGATTGGTGCGTTGTAGAAGCGTTCCTCGACAAATCGGTGGCGGGCAGTACAGCATTTTTTGACTGTTTTCGCGTCCTGAAATGAAAAAATCGGGCTTTCGGACGGATGATCCACCGTCCGAAAGCCAAATTTTGCCTATATTTGCCCGATTTTTGCCCAAAATGCAAGGAAAAACCTCTTTTGTCTACCACGACAAAAGAGGTTTCTTTTATGGCGGGACGAGTGATGCTCTCATTGAACTCGTTGTTGAGTTTAAATAACAAAACTATTTTGAAACCGCAGGAATAGTTACTTGTGAAACAGAAAGAATCGAATTTTTCTCATTGCTTGAAAAATCTGTCGGGAAGCAATAATTCCCATAAGTGTCAAAAATTATATTTTCATTTGCGGTCTCATTTTCAGGTTGAGAAAACAGGCCGGCATTTAAAGCTATTTCAATATTCTTATCTAAATTATTCATACAAAACCACCTTATTTGTTTCCAGAAATAACAAATGTTTGCACATTATTGTTTTCTATGTATTTTAACGTTCCAGGCAAAACATAAGAACTTAATACATATGAATGATGAATGGAAAGAACAAGGTCTTGAAGATTAGAATCTTTTTCTAATGCAATAACTTTTAAACCTATTTTTTTACAATCTTCAAAATCGTAATGCTTATCATGCATTTTTGATGAAGAATGAGACGCTAAACCATTTACTATGCAGCCAACCTTTGCTTCTCGCTTCTTGTTGCTTTTAAACATACAAGTAGACAACCATTCCGTAACCAAGTTTCTTGAAAGATCAATTGCATATTGGCATTCGCCTAAAAATGTAGGCCTATATTGAGAGATAATTTCTTTCCAAACAAGCGCTTTTTGAGGGGCGGCTTGAATTTCTTTTACAGCCCTATTGAATTCGTCAATAACGCCCTCCGCCGGGACATTGCGATATTGAGGATCTATTGGCCCTAAACTAGATTCTTTTCCCATAATGATTTCTTTTGCAGAGCAAGCGATCATTGTGCCTGCAGACATAGCCAGATGAGGGACGATAACGCGAATATCGCTATTGAAACATTTGCGCAAATACTTTACAATTGCTTCAGTTGCGGTTGTTATACCACCCGGAGTGTGTAAAATTAAGTCTAGTCCTTTTTTCTTGTCTAATCCACTCACTGCATTCATCAACCCATTCATATCGTTGTCGTTAATCATCAATTCTGGGTTGGTTGACATCATATTCCCTTGAAGAAATGTGGAATAATAAACAATGGTGTTTCTACCAGTATATTTGGATAATTCAGAAACGTAAGTTGTTCTTAATTTACTGATTGTAGTCGCTCGAATTTTATTTATTTCTTGGTTAATGTAGTTAGGATCAGAGTTCTTATTAGTTGCAAAAAAAGCACTAATAAGATTGTTGCAATCATTGTCATACTGAGATTGAATCTTTGTAAAATTTGCCACAATTTTCCCCTCCCTCATTCAAATATAATAATATTATACCATATGAGGGGCAAATTGTCAATACACCGCTAGTTAACTGGCAACACGCAAAAACGGAGCAATACATTTTTCCATCTGTTTAACCAACATTTACGCGCAAACTTGTTTCGAAAACAAAGCAAAAAAGCTTGACAAAGCGCAAGTCCCATAGGGATTTTTTGAAAAAATAAAATCAAATAAGAATTTGCACTTTCAAACGGTTAACAAGCAGGGACTTGGATTGTTTCAAGTCCCTGCTTTTTATATTTCATCCCGATGATTATTCAAAAGCCAATGTAATCTACTATAAAAAGCAAACACCAATAAAAACAATATCAATGCCACAGGATTAATTTTATAATAGGAAATTTGAGAATCCTATTGACAAATCGAATCAAATCATATATAATCAAATCATAAAGCGAATTGATTCGATAAATGTTTGGAGGTTCAAATGAAAGAGTCTGAAACGATGGAATTCAAAAGGCAATTTGTAAACGATTTGAACAAGGAAGTCATCGCTTTTGCCAACACCAACGGCGGCGAGATTTTGATCGGAATTGATGACGACGGCAAGGTCGTTGGGCTTTCCGATATTCAATCGGTTGAGCTTCAATGTGTCAGCCATTTAGCCGATACCGTTAAACCGGATATTTCCATGTTTATTAAGTATGAGCGTATTTCAATGGAGAACAAAGAGGTCTTAAAAATCACCGTCAATCGGGGCAGTATGTCGCCGTATTACCTGGCCTCCAAAGGAATCCGGCCTGAAGGTGTTTATGTCCGGCACGGTACCGCCTCGGTTCCGGCGACCGAAACGGCGATTCTCTCTATGATCAAAGAAACGACCGGGGATTCTTTTGAAGAAACCCGCTCGTTGAATCAAAACCTAACCTTTTTCCAGGCGGAAGAAGAATTTACCAATGCCGGGCTTTCGTTTGCGGAATCGCAAAAGCGGTCGCTCGGTGTGATCGGAAGAGACGATTGCTACACCAATCTCGGCTTGCTTCTTTCCGATCAATGCGAACACAAAATCAAATTTGCCGTGTTTGAAGGAACAGAAAAGGAAGTTTTCAAGGATCGCCACGAGTTTTCGGGTTCCTTGTTCCGGCAGTTAGACGATCTTTTGAAAATGCTGGATAAATACAACACGTTAAGCAGCCCAAAAATTGAAAACATCAAGCGCAAGGATGTCAGAGATTATCCTGTTGAGGCAATCCGCGAAGCGGTTTTGAATGCGTTTATTCACAGAGATTATGGATTGGGCGGCTACACGCTGGTCAGCGTATTTGACGATCGCATGGAAATCGTATCGCTTGGCGGACTGATGCGCGGTGTGGAGATGAATGATATTATGATGGGCGTTTCCTATCTTCGCAATCGGCGCTTGGCAGAGATTTTCTATCGTTTGCATTTCATTGAAGCGTACGGAACCGGCATTTCAAAAATCAAAAAATCCTATGAGGGATTCAAAAAGCAACCGATTTTTGAATGTTCTTCAAACGCCTTTAAGGTGACGCTTCCCAAAACAACTTTGACGACGGTTGAAAAAATGGAATCGGATGAGCGTGAAGCGCTTGTCTTGGATTATATTCGGCAGCAGGAAGAGGTTGGCAGATCGGATGTTGAAGCATTCTTAAAAGTTTCTGCGCCGACGGCAACAAGGATTCTAACGAATATGGTTCAAAAAGGGCTGATCAAGCGCCACGGAACGGCGAGAAACACACGATATTCCCTGTAAGAAAGCGCACAAAGCAACGGAGGACAAATAATCATGCCAAACAAATTGGAATTGACTTGGTACGGAAAAGACGAGCCGATTGTGGTTGAGCCGAGACTCTTGATTGAGAATGCGGCTCTGTCGAACTGTGCCAACGATCCTGATACCGAAAATATGTTGATCCACGGGGACAACCTTTTGGCGCTAAAAGCGTTGGAGAGCAAGTATGCCGGTCAGGTGAAATGTATCTATATTGATCCGCCGTATAATACCGGCGCAGCTTTTGAGCATTACGATGATAATTTAGAGCACAGCGAGTGGCTAAATCTGATGAGACCTCGTCTTGAATTGCTGAAACATTTACTGACAATTGATGGTAGTATTTGGATTAGTATAGATGATGATGAAGGTCACTATTTAAAAGTCCTCTGCGATGAGGTTTTTGGCCGTAGCAATTTTATTGCTACAGTTATTTGGCATAAAAAGCATACGCGTGCAAATGACGCGAAATGGTTTTCCGATAATCATGATTTTATCCTTGTTTATGCAAAGTCAAAAGAAATGTGGCATCCTTATCTCCTTCCGCGCACACCAGAAAGTGAAAAAGGATATTCAAACCCTGATAATGATCCACGTGGACCGTGGCAATCTCTCCCGTTGCAAGCAAGAAGCGGTACCGATCCCAATTTTACCCATGTTTTCTCGAATGGTGTTGTCTGGACTCCACCAGCTGGCAGATTCGCCGCCTTTTCTCATGAAAGTCTGGAACAAATGGAGAAAGATAATCGGATATGGTTCGGAAAAAATGGAAAAAATGTTCCTCGTTACAAAAAATTCCTTTCAGAGGTTAAAGACGGTCTTGTGCCAACAACTCTTTGGTTTCGAGATGAAGTCGGCGATAACCAAGAGGCAAAAACAGAAGCGAAACAACTCAATAGTGATGACGTTTTTTCAACACCGAAACCAGAACGCCTTCTTGAAAGAATAATGATATTAGCAACGCAACCTAACGATCTTGTCCTCGACTCTTTCCTCGGTTCCGGAACAACTGCCGCCGTCGCCCACAAGATGGGCAGACGGTATATTGGCATTGAAATGGGCGACCACGCTTATACACACTGTAAAGTGCGCTTGGATAAAGTTATTTCCGGCGAAGATCAGGGCGGTATCACAAAATCTGTGAAGTGGGAAAGCGGCGGTGGCTACCGCTTTTATGAGCTTGCCCCAACGCTCATCAACCAAGATCCGTTTGGCGAATATGTGATCAATCCCGATTACGATGCGGATATGCTTGCGGCGGCAATGGCATTGCACGAGGGCTTTACCTATCAACCCGACGGCAACCTGTTTTGGAAGCAGTCAGTTGGAAACGAAAAGAGCTATCTTTTTGTGACGACGCGGCACTTGAACAGCACCTTCCTGGATTCCATCCGCGATACGATGGAAGAAGGCGAGTATCTGATCATTGCCTGCCGTTCCTACGATGCCGGCTTGGAAAAGGCGTATAGCAACATCACCATCAAAAAGATCCCGCAAATGCTACTTGACCGTTGTGAATTTGGAAAAGAGAATTATAATCTGAACATTGTCCATCCACCGGTATATGACGACGAGGAGGAAGAATGCGATGAGTAATTTCCCGCAATACACCACCGATTACATCACCGGCGTTATGTCACTCCGCAAGCCGCAGGAAAAGTCTCTGAAGATTTTGGAAGAGATTTTGAACAGCGTTTCCCTCAAAAAAGGAATGAACCTGCGCGGCGCGCTCGGTGCGGTTCATGCACTGTATCCGATTTGCTCCGATTTTGAGCGGGAGTTTATGTCGCTGACCTTTGCCCTTGCCACCGGCGTTGGCAAAACCAGATTGATGGGCGCTTTTATCGCGTATTTATACACGCAACACAATATTAAAAACTATTTTGTCGTTGCGCCGAATACGACCATATACGAAAAGCTGAAGCGGGATCTTTCCGATATGACCAGCCAAAAGTATGTGTTCCGTGGACTCGGTTGTTTCAGCGCGCCTCCGCAGATTATTACTGACGACGATTATAAATCGCGGCAGATTTCTGCCTTTGAATCGGATATCCGCATCTTTGTTTATAACATTGACAAGTTCAATAAAGAAGATGCCAACATGAAAAAGGTCAACGAAATTATCGGCGACTCCTTTTATCAGTATCTTTCTGCCTTGCCCGACCTTGTGCTGATCATGGATGAATCGCACCACTATCGGGCAGAAAGAGGAGCGGCGGCTCTGAATGAACTGCATCCTCTTTTGGGGCTGGAATTAACGGCAACGCCGCTCGTTACCAAAGGAAGCAAGCAGGTTCCGTTCAAAAACGTTGTCTATGAATATCCGCTCTCCAAAGCGATTGAAGACGGCTATACCCGTACTCCGTTTGCCGTTACCCGATCGGATATTGATTTTTATAATTTCGGCGACGAGCAACTGGACAAGCTCATGCTTTTGGACGGCATTTTGTGCCATGAAACCACAAAACAAAAGTTAAAGGTATATGCCGGCAATCATCCGGGCAAGCCGGTTGTCAAACCGTTTATGATGGTGGTTTGCAAAGACACTGAACACGCACAATGGGTGGATCAATTTGTTCGCTCCGATGAATTCCGTGACGGGGCATATAAAAATAAGACGATCATCGTTCACTCCAAACAAACCGGCGCCGAGACCGAGGCAAACACACGGCTTTTGTTGGAAGTGGAAGACCCGGAAAACCCGGTTGAGATCGTTATTCACGTCAATATGCTCAAAGAGGGTTGGGACGTCAACAATCTTTATACCATTGTCCCTCTTCGCACCGCCGCATCGAAAATTCTGCGCGAGCAGATGGTGGGGCGCGGTTTGCGTTTACCTTACGGAGAACGCACCGGCGACCGCGACGTTGATGCTGTCATGCTGACAGCGCACGACAAATTCAACGATATTCTCGCTGAAGCGCAACGCGGCGACTCTATCTTCAAAGCCGGGAACGTCATCAAAGCAGAGGAACTCGTGCCGGAACAAATCACCACCACGCAGTTGTCGTTTGATATCCCGTCAACCGAAACACACGAGGAAGCGTATTCCTTTACGCAACTGGAACGCACGGAAAAGACCGACGCAGTTTTTGAAAAAACCAAAACACTGCTTCAAAATGAAGTTTTGCAGAGTATTCAGAGCGAACCAAGCCATACGGTTACACAGCAGACGGCAAAAAGAATTGCAGAGTCGGTTGCAAAGCAGATTTCGGAAGATCAGGACCTTGGCGATACTTTCCGCGAAAATGAAATGCCTTTGGCTTCATGGATGTTGCACGAAACCGAGCAAACCTACATTGCCGCCAAAGAAAAATTCATCCCGATTCCGCGCATCAAAATCACCGATGCCGGCGTGGAAGAATATGTTTTTGTGGATTTCGATCTTGATTTTGCCGACTTCAATCACGTGCCGATTCGCAATGAATTGTTGATCCAGAATCTTGAGGATATGAGTGACCGTCAGCGCATCAAAGGTGACGCCATTGACTTTGAAGGCTACAATCCCAAAAAGGTGATTTTGGACGAGCTTCGTAAAAAGCCGGAAATCGACTATGAGAAGTGTTCCGCGCTGTTGTTCAAACTCATCACGCAGCTTTGCGATCACTACACTGCCGCAAACGGCGAGAATGGGATGCGCAACATTGTTATGATGTATAAGCGCGATATCGGCAACAAATTGTATGCTCAAATGCTCCGGCACTTCTATTGTAAAAACGGATTTTTGCAGGAAGAAGTGATCGGAACGAGGGATTATAATCTCCAACAAACCTACAACTATAGAGAATCGGCTGGCCTTTACGAGTCGTTTACGGAAGATATCAGAAGCGTTCTGTTTACGGGAATTCGGAAAGGTGTTTTCAGCACTGCCAAATTTGACAGCAAGGAGGGCGAACTGACGCTCGCGCGCGTGCTGGAATCCGATCCCGACGTGGTCAACTGGTTGCGTCCGCATCCGCAAGAATTCAATATCACCTACAATCACGGACACATCTACGAGCCGGATTTTGTGGTGGAAACCGAAAATATCATTTACTTGGTGGAAGTCAAGGGAGAGGACAAACTCAATGACCCGGATGTTCTTGCCAAGAAAGAGCGCGGAATTCAGTATTGTGCCGTCGCTTCCCGTTGGGGCAAAGCCAACGGCTATAAGGAATGGCGATATCTCTTCATCCCCGCGGGGCAAATTCAGCCGAATTCGTCCTTTAAGCAACTGGCGGAGAGGTTTGAGGGGAAGTAAAATTAGAGAACTATAGGAGACAAATAAAGCAACGGAAACGGAGTGTAACTAATCTTGAAGCCCAAAACGGAAAAAGCAAAAAACTATTTTAATAATGGTATTGTGGAGATGGAGCAAATAGGACAAAATATCTTTTTGCACAACGTCCTGTCACAAAATGATCATTCAAAACTTATGGATGAACTTTCAAAGCAAGAACCAGAATTAAAGTCTGAAATGGATTCTTTAATCTTAAAGATACGTGATAACATTCTTAAATGTGATCCGTTGCAATTGTTAAACTATGTTCAGTTAACTTTTCTTCAATCACTTTTAGGAACGACTTCAGAATTTCAACTTCAAGGACTTGACAATATTGCAGTTGGTCGTTCAGTTGAATACATTCAAAGCGTTTATGTTTCATGCGAAAAAAGGCAACCAGAAGCCATCGAAGACCCTTCAGAATTGTTCTTTGAAATTAGTGCTGATATTGAACAATTATATCAATTAGTTCACCAGTATTACATTGCTTTTTTCGCTGCTTATAAAAAATCCCATAACATAAACGAGGAATTGTTGCAAGAGATATTTGAGGCACAAGCGGCATATTTGGTTAGAGGGCATAGATATCAGGTGTTTGAGTTAGATTACTATAGATATTTACTTATGCCTCACAATGATATTTTTCTGAAATTATTCAACATGTCAAGCAACGACATTATTGAAGGGATAGGCAAATTGCAATATGCTCTCTCGCAGGGAAGAATGGATCCCATGAATGGGCTTATGAATATGTTTGATGCCTTGAAAGATATTGATCAAAAGGATATTGAACAGGTTATGAGCGCCCAAATAGAAACAGGGCAAAAACTTGCTCAAGATTTTTTTGGCGTTGGGCTAAATGATGTTTGCGACATAACAGGGTGGTCAAAAGAATTCGTTAAAGAGCTTTCTTTTGGCTTGGGCGAGTGCACGGACTTTTTTGCTGACAAAGAATATTCTGGATGGCCAATTATAAATTTGCCCATACAAAAAAAGCCTTTTATCGGAATTGAAGATCAATATTATTGCTTTGATTATTATTCCTTCGCAGATAATTTTTACAGAGCAATTCAAAAGATGATTTTAAATAAAAATCCTGATTATAATTGGAGTTCAATCCAACAACAGGCGAGCGAATCCATGGTAGCAGATGTTTTTCAAAAGCTACTTCCCGGATGTTCAATTTATAAAAATAATTATTATCCCAGAAATAAGTCTTTAAAGCAGATGTGCGAAAACGATCTAATAATACAATATTACGATTGTTTAATGGTTGTTGAAATCAAAGCAGGAACCTTTGTTTATACTCCACCGATTTTTGACTTTGATCATCACATCGAATCGTATAAAAAGTTGATTGAAGAATCGGAGAATCAATGTCAACGAACTTTTGATTATTTGTCTTCAAAAGATAATGCCCAATTATACAATGAAGATAAAACCGAAAAAGATTGCATTGATATGTCAAAAATTAACGATATATATTTGCTTTCAGTCACCGTAGACAACATAAATGTTTTTGCTGCAAGAGCTGAAAAACTAAGCTTTATAAAAGCAAATTGCAGTGCGATAAGTATAGCGATTGACGATTTGATGGTATACCAGTCTTATTTTGATTCCCCCTCGAAGTTTTTGCACTTTTTGAAGAACCGAAGAGCGGCTACTTTATTGCGAAATCTTGTTCCGACGGACGAGTTAGACCACTTGGGAATGTACATTAAGCATAATTGTTATGCAATGTATTTCTCGGGCATGAGTCGGGGCAGAACAAATCCGATTGGATTTAGAGAAGAGTTAGATAATTACTTTACACAAATTTATCATCCCCAACTAAATCCTGTAAAACCTCAGCAAGCAATCCCGGGGCTTTTCGAAAAGATTATCGCTTTTTTAGATAAGTCTAATTATGATAATAAAGTGCAAATATCAAATTATTTCTTGGACTTTTCGTCAGAGGCAAAAAAACAGTTGTCCAATCAAATAGAGCAAGTTTTTACGTATCAAAAAACGACGGGTCAGACAAGAACAATCAGTTCAATTGGAAAAGAGGAAAGCGATTTAAGATACTCTTGTTTTATTTCTCAGCCTGGTGTTCCAAGTCCTACCGAAGAGACCCAAAAAGATTATGTCCTTTCAAATATGATTTTGAACAGTGATGAAAATCGTACACAAATCAACCTTGATTTAGATGATTTTCGAGAAATTAAAGGGGTTTCGATTTGCTTCTATTCTAAAAAAGATATTCCAACGGATCGTTGGGAAGAATTAAGAATTCAAGGAGAGAGACTTGCAAGCGATCGATTACAACGATACATCGCTTCGAACGGAAACAAAATTGGGCGAAATGAATTGTGCCCATGCGGTAGCGGGAAGAAATATAAAAAGTGTTGTGGAAGATCTCCAAACCAAGCCCTCTTCTAATTTTTCTGCTTTCGGAAATATTTTTTCAAAAAACTATTGACAACAGCAAATCTATATGCTATAATAGTTCCGTTATTGGAAGTTTGCCTTGCGAAATGCCGCTTTGTGGGTTGCAAGAAAAGAACTTCGTTTGCGCGGGAGAGATGATCCCGCGGTTCCCCGGCGCAACTCTACGATAGGGTAAGTGTTTGTTGTTGCGGCTGGCGTCGATCGCTATGATGGTTTGGCGATCGAGAGCTTCCCGGAGTTTTCTGCTTTGCAATGAAATTGTTGCGTTTTTTGCGGAAAATGTTGATGGGCTTTTTCGCTATGCAATTTTTTAGGTAGCACAATTAAAATTCAATATCAAAACGGAAGAAAAGTCCGTACGAGTGTAATTACGCCTGTGTTAGTTTGGCGGTCAAATTCGTACGGACTTTTTGTTTACAGGAGGTGATTATGCTGTAGTGAAGTGACAACCGAATAGTCAAGCGAAGTAGTCGGCGGTAATGATATCGGCGATTTTTTTGCGCGCAAAAAAGTTTCGATTTATTGGTCAAAAATGCCCTTTTAAGTGAAGGGGGAAATGTAGAAAGGAGTATTTATGAACCGACCGAGAGATCATCCCAAGTGTCAAGTTTTCAGTCACTTTTGTGGCTGAAAAACGCAATCAAATTGTAAGCAAACCACAAGCAAACTTTTAACGACGGAGCGGAACGCGAGGAAAAGTATAGCCCACTATACTTTGCTCTGCAAAGTGTGGGCTCTCCGAGGGTTCGTATCCATCAATAAAATCAAACAGAAAGAGGTGAAAACGCAATATCTTATTTGGTGTGCCACATGGAGAAATATCACAAAACCGATATTGCTCCCATTGAAAAAGAAAACGAAAGGGATGAAAATTATGAAGCGAAAAATCCGCAAATCAATCGAGACTTGACCATCGGAAATTATCACATTCTCAGGCGAGAGGAAAGTTATACGGAGTACATCAATCAGCGCCTTGCGGAAAACAATCTCAAGCCACGCAAGGACGCAGTACTTATGTGTTCCTTCGTTATTGGTTCGGATAGAGAGTTCTTTTCTGACAAGTTCCCACAGGAAGAGGACGAATTCTTCACCGAAGCTACGCGCTACTTTGCCGAGAAATACGGAACCGAGAATATCATTTCTGCCGTCGTCCACATGGACGAAACAACGCCGCATCTGCACTTGAACTTGATTCCAATATCCGACGGTCGGCTCTGCGCCAAAGATTTGTTCTGCCCAAAAAACTTGCGGGAATTGCAAACCGAACTGCATGAGCGAGTTGGTAAGAAGTTCGGATTGGAGCGCGGAAAGATCAATAGCCAAGCGGAACATTTATCAAGTGCTGAATTCAAGGCAAAGAAAATTGTAGAGCAAGCCGAAATCGAGAACAAACGATTGACAAAGGAAAACGTCGAGGCGCGCGAACAATTTTATGAAACGCAAGGAGAAATCCAAAGAGCCAGAAAAGAGCGCGACGAGATCGTTTCCAGGCGAAACGCCGAAGCAGATTACAGCCACGCGCTGGAAGAAGCAAAAAGCGGAGTGGTATCTCACAGCAAGAAAGAGATGCGAGATCAAATCATCGCTCTAACTGCCGAGAACAAACGCCTCGAATCCGAGAACGCGCGTCTTGCAAAGGATACCGGTGACTTGTTCCAACAGCTCCGAAAGTCGTCTGCTTCCGAGAAGAAAGCCGAGATTGCAAAGAACGCCATGCTCGCCGTCCGGCAACACGAACCGGAAGCGTTTGTAAGGACGTTCTTCAAATCAACCGCTCTCCTCCAACCGTTCATCGATCTTTTTGCCGCACCGATCCCTCTGCCGCGAAACCGGGTCAGAGAAATCGAGCAGGAACTCGAATGGGAGAAACAGCAGGAACAACTCAAAAACAAATCCAAATCCGATTGGAGTAAATAACAAAAATGGTGTCTTTCTATTGTTGCAATCTGTTCCCGCCCGAATCAGAACAGAAGCAAAAGGTTCAGCGAACTTAATCGCATATCATTTATGCATGAATTTAGTCGCATATCTCAACTTTTTTCAAATCGAGCTTGACAAACCTTCTATCGTATGGTAAAATACAAGTGTCGTATATATACGACTATTGCCATACAGGAGGTTTGCAATGAATCACCAAGAAATCCTAACAAAAGCCGAATCCGGAATCGGGTTGACCGTGGAAGAAATTAAGATCTATCAAAGTCTTGTAAAACCAGTGAGACACGTTTACGGAAAGTACGGAACTCTGGCAAAGAAGTATCTGGAAGAGGAGAATCCCGCTAAATATTGGTCGATTGAAGATCTGCCGGAATACTTGCACGGAGTTGATGCCGAAGCTGACAGAATGTGGAGTGTCCTGTATGAGAAACTATCTGTATCGGATCGGTTCCGCAAGACCGGAGACTTCCTTCATGACCTGTGTGTCGAAGAAGAAAAGCGCAGGATTATTGAAGAAGAGATCCTGAACGAAATCGTGTATCGGAGGTAAAGGACAATGAAGAAAAACACGGAAAAGACTATTCGTATTGCCAGCAAGGTTGTAAGAACGGGAATCGGACTCGGTTTGTTGCTTCTAAATGGAGCGGCAACCGCTGTCGGCGCAATTCTTTGCGCAGTTACATCACAAGATTGAGGTGAAAAAGATGAACGAGAAAAAAGTGTCGAAGGACAAGAGATATGAGGATAGACACAAGGAAGAACGGAAAGCGAAATGTATAATCTGGGGGACGAGTATCGAGCGACCGCTCGGAGAGGAGATCAATGAATTCCTCAAAAAGAGCGGTTATACCAAAGTCCAACTCATCAAAGCCGGGTACGAAGCCCTACTTGAAACAGCAAAGAAAGATTAACATAACGCCACTTCTTTCCTTGTGGGAACGGGAAAACTAACCGGACTCCCCGCCGTCCAAGAAGGACTAAACAATTAAACATCAAGTAACAAATATGGTTTCCGTAGAGCTTGCCACGGGAACAAAAGAAAAATATCCTTGCGAATTGTCGCAAGAACAAATCGAAAAAAGCGCAAGCATATTGGCAAATATTCTGATTGACTTTGTCAAAAACGGCGGAAGCGTCAACAATATCACGCCGCAAAATGTATTTGGAGGTAAACACAATGAATAAGCGTGCAGTTATCTATGCAAGATTCAGCTCTCATAGTCAGACCGAGCAGTCCATTGAGGGTCAACTCCACGAGTGCTACGATTATGCGAAGCGGCACGATCTTATCATTGTGGGCGAATATGTTGACAGAGCCATTACCGGAACCTCGGATAAACGTCCTGAATTTCTCAAAATGATAGACGACAGCAAAAAGAAAACTTTCGATTTTGTTCTTGTTTATCAGTTGGATCGTTTTGCTCGAAACCGATATGATAGCGCAAATTACAAAGCAAAACTCAAAAAGAACGGCGTTCGCGTTCTTTCCGCGAAAGAAAACATCTCGGAAGACGCGAGCGGCATTCTGATTGAGGGAGTATTGGAAAGCATGGCGGAATACTATTCCGCCGAGCTTTCTCAAAAGGTCAGACGCGGTATTCGTGAAAGTCTCTCAAAAGGGTATTTCATCGGCGGATACGGCTTATATGGGTACGACGTTGTAAACAAGAAATGGGCTGTGAACCAGTCCGAAGCGGAAGTGGTTCGTGACATTTTCAGACGGTATCAAAATGGCGAAAAGATTAACGATATTATTGAACGGCTCAACCGCGACGGTGTCAAAACCAAAGTCGGTTCTAAGTTCAATATGAGCTACATTTCACGCATCATTCGCAACGAGAAGTATATTGGTATCTTTCGCTCTAACGGCACCGTTTACACAGACGTTGTCCCGCCCCTTATCGATGAAAAGCTCTTTCGGGAATGCAATCGGATGATGGACGAGCACAAGCACAAACAACGCGAGTGTAAGGCGGAAAAGCTGTACATTTTGAGTGGTAAACTGTTCTGTGGTTATTGTGGCAGTTTAATGACGGCCGAAACTGGAACAAGCAAGACCGGAAAAGTCCACCATTACTACAAGTGTTTCAACCGCAAACGCAATACGAGCGCCTGCGGCAAGAAGAACTACAGAAAAAAGGATCTGGAGGACCTCGTTTTCAATACAACGGCTGAATATGTGTTAAAGCCGAGGGTCATAGACAGAATCGCGGAAATCGTTGTGGAAAGATTCAATGCCGAAATCAGCAAACCGGCAAATCTGACGGTTCTCGAAAGTGAACTGAGAGAAACGGAAAAAGCCATAAAGGGTTTGCTTTCGGCGATTGAACAAGGGATCATTACCAAAGCGACAAAGGACAGAATGCTCGAATTGGAAGCCCAAAAGGAAGAGTTAGAGGACAAAATTGCCGTGGAACAGTCGCGGCAAGTACAGCCGCTTGATCTTGCTACCGTAAAATCGTTCCTTAACTATTTTGCGCGAAAGAAGTATGAAAGCGACGAAGCAAGAAACGAGTTTTTCAACTCTTTCATCAATCGCGTAATCCTTTATGATGACAAAGTACTGATCTTTTACAACACAGAGCCGAACAGTCCAAGAACGGTTGACACAAGCGAAAACAGTATGATTTGCACGTTGTTCGACCAGCCCAAAAAACAAGAAAACTCGTTTGAACCCAATGGGTTCAAACGAGTTCAACTTGGCGGAGAGAGAGGGATTCGAACCCTCGGTCGGTTATTAGCCGAACACACGATTTCCAGTCGTGCGCCTTAGACCAGCTCAGCCATCTCTCCGTGCCGACTTGTATATTATATCTTATTCTCTCCGACTTGTCAAGTATTTTTGCCGATTTTTCTTGACATTTATTAGGGTGTGGAGAAATTTGTTCCACCCGTTTCCCGAAATCCGCTCTTTTCGACAGAGGGAGTCCATTTCCCCGTACGGGGAAAGGGACTCCCTCAAATTGACTTTTTTCATTCTATATTTTTTCAATACCACGTCCGCTTGCCCCGCGCGCGC
>JAGAEA010000046.1 GCA_017613355.1 Clostridia bacterium | reverse complement strand
CCCCCCCCTCTCAAGGTCTTATCCCCAATAATCCTCTCTCAAGGTCTTATCCCCGATAATCCTTACTGTGCCGCGTCCACGATAACGGCGAATTTCTCCGCCACGAGCGAAGCGCCGCCGATCAGTCCGCCGTCCACGTTGGGTTTGGCGAGCAGTTCCGCCGCGTTCTTTTCGTTCATCGAGCCGCCGTACTGAATGGTCGTCTCCTCGGCGACCTTCTCGCCGTAGAGAGCGGCAAGCGTCCGACGGATGACCGCGCAGGTCTCCTCGGCTTGCTCGGGCGTGGCGGTCAGCCCCGTCCCGATCGCCCAGACGGGCTCGTACGCGATAATGACGTTTTTCATCTGCTCGGCGGTCACGTCTTTGAGGTCGAGCTTGGTCTGCATGGCGACCACTTCATCCGTAATGCCCGAAAGGCGCTGATCCTTGACCTCGCCCAAGCACAGAATGACTTTCATGCCCGCCGCAAGCGCCGCTTTGGTGCGCAGATTGACCGTTTCATCCGTTTCGCCGAAATATTGGCGGCGCTCCGAATGCCCGATGATGACGTATTCCACGCCGCAGGCGGTCAGCATTTTCGCCGAGACCTCACCCGTGTAGGCGCCCTTCTCCGCGAAATGCACGTTCTCCGCGCCGATCTTGATGTTCGAGCCTTTCGCCGCTTCCTGCGCCGCCGCGATCGTGACGTAGGGCGCGCAGAAAATGACGTCGCAGTTGTTCTTCCCCGCGACCAGCGGCTTGACTTCGTTGATGAACGCGCGCGCCTCGTCGGGCGTGAAGTTCATCTTCCAGTTACCCGCAATAACCGTTCTTCTCATTTCAATACCTCTTTCTTTGCAGGGGAAACTTTTTGAAAAAAGTTTCCCCTGCACCCTTTCAAAAACTTTTCACAAAATGGATAGGCGTTTGATTTTTTCCTTTTTACGGGTGAGGGTGCGGGGGAGGGTTCTTTTTTTCAAAAAAGACCCCTCCCCCGCAAAATCCCTCTCCCTTACTTATCCTGCAAGCAGGCGATGCCGGGGAGTTCGAGCCCTTCGAGGAATTCGAGGGACGCGCCGCCGCCCGTGGAGATGTGGGTCATCTTGGGACCGTAACCAAGGCGCTCGACCGCTTCCGCAGAGTCGCCGCCGCCGATGATGGAGACCGCGCCGGACTCGGCGACCGCTTTGGCGACCGCTTCGGTGCCCGCGGCAAAGTTCTTCCATTCGGAAACGCCCATGGGTCCGTTCCAAACAACGGTTCCCGCGCCTTCAATGGTCTTTGCGAAGAGTTCGCGGGTCTTTTCGCCAATGTCAAGACCCATCCAACCGTCGGGAATGGCGTTGGAGTACATCCTCATATAGGTCGTGTCCTCGGCGTAGGTGCGACCGATGACGTTATCCACGGGGATAATGAAATCGACGCCCTTGTCCTTCGCTTTCTGCATGATCTCTTTGGCAAGCTCGATCTTGTCGGTCTCGCAAATGGACGTGCCGACCGAGTTGCCCTTTGCGGCAAAGAAGGTGTAAGCCATGCCGCCGCCGATGATAAGCGTGTCGCATTTCTCGATCAGGCTGTTGATCACGCCGATCTTATCCGAAACCTTCGCGCCGCCGAGGATCGCCACGAACGGACGGGCAGGATCTTCGAGCGCCTTGCCCATGATGCTGATCTCTTTCTGAATGAGGTAGCCGCAAACGGCGGGGAGATAGTCCGCCACGCCCGCGGTGGAAGCATGGGCGCGGTGCGCCGTGCCGAACGCGTCGTTGACGAACAGTCCGCCCTCGCCCGCGAGGTCGGCAAGCGCCTTTGCGAACGCGGGATCGTTCTTGGTTTCGCGCGCGTCGAAACGGACGTTCTCGATCAGAACGCAGGTGCCGTTCTCCATGGCAGCGATCTTCGCTTTCGCGTCGTCGCCGATGATATCCTTCGCAAACGCGACTTTCCCGCCGAGGTCTTTGTTCAGGCGCTCGGCAACGGGAGCGAGCGTGAACTTGACGGGGTCGTTTTTGAGAGCCTTTTCTTTGAGTTCGGCGGTTGCCGCCTCGCGCTCGGCTTCGGGAAGCGCGTCCACCTTCTTCTGCTCCTTCTTATCGAGCTTGAAGTTGGGAGTGAAGACGGCATGGGGCTTGCCCATGTGCGAGGAGAGGATCACTTTCGCGCCCTTCCCCATGAGATATTGGATCGTGGGGAGCGCGCCGACAATGCGCTTATCGGACGTGATGACGCCGTCCTTCATCGGAACGTTGAAGTCACAGCGGACGAACACCTTTTGCCCCGCTTTGATCTCCACGTCTTCAATGGATTTCTTGTTGTAAGTCATGGATTTTCTTCCTTTCGAATAAAATAAAAAACACACCAACAATAACTATACCATAAAACCCGAAATTTATCAAGAGGTTTTGTGAATTTTTTGCCAAAACTTTTTCAAGGGGCATGGGGAAAGACCTTGCAGGGCGCCGCCTTTTCTCGCGCGAGAAAAAGCGGCGCCCTGCATACTTCTGCGGAAAGAGGGGCTATTGACATTCGGAACCTTTTTCGTGCCTTACGGGTTCCCAACCGTCTTTCTCCGCAGCGAACATTATCTCTGCACCCTTCCGCTGGCGTTGCCGCCGGCGAGGGCTTCCACTTCTTTAACAGATACGCAGTTCATGTCGCCCTCGATGCTGTGTTTCAGGCAGCTTGCCGCCACCGCAAATTCAATGGCTCCCTGCGCGTCCTTTCCGGTCAAAAGACCGTAGATCAGTCCCGCGCCGAAGCTGTCGCCGCCGCCCACGCGGTCAACGATCCGCATTTCGTATTTCTTGCTGAAATAGGCGTTCCCGCCCGTATAGAGCATGGCAGACCAACGGTTGTCGCTCGCCGAAATGCTCTCCCGAAGCGTAATGGCAACGCCCTTGAAGGAAAACCGCTCGGTCAGTTGCTTCGCCACCGAAACATAACCTTCGCGATTCAGTTTCCCGCTTTCAATGTCGGTCGCTTCGGCTTCAATGCCGAACACGTCCTTCGCGTCCTCTTCGTTGGCAATGCAATAGTCCACGTATTGGCAGAGCTCGCCCATCACCTCTCCCGCTCTCTCGCGGCTCCACAGCTTCTTGCGGAAGTTGAGGTCGCAGGAAATGGTAATGCCCTTTTCTTTGGCTTTCTTGCAGGCTTCTTTCGTGATCTCCGCCACCTCGGGAGAAAGCGCGGGGGTAATGCCCGTGAAGTGGAACCATGTTACGCCGTCAAAAATGCGGTCCCAATCGAAATCCGCCTTCTTGGCTTCCGCGATGGCGGAATGAGCGCGGTCATAAATGACCTTGCTCGGGCGTTGGCTGGCTCCCTTTTCGCAGAAGTAGATCCCCACGCGGTCGCCGCCGCGGGTGATGAGTTTGGTATCCACACCGAACTTGCGGAGCGCGTTGACCGCCGCCTGACCGATCTCGTGGTCGGGCAGTTTGGTCACGAACGCCGCGTCCAGACCGAAGTTTGCAAGCGAGACCGCCACGTTCGCCTCGGCTCCGCCGAACAACGCTTCATAGTGATCCGCCTGCACAAAACGCAAATAATTTTCCGGCAACAGCCGCAGCATAATCTCACCGAACGTGATTACTTTCCCCATTTTTCCAATGCCTCCTTCACAAATGAGCTTCCGCCCACTGCGTAAATTTTCTCCCAAGCGAAATATTCCTCAATACTGTTACTATCCACGCCGCCCGTTGGAATAAACTTGATCTGCGGGAAGGGTGCGGCAAGCGCTTTCATGGCTTTCAACCCACCGTAGATATGTGCGGGGAAAAACTTGACAACGGTGATGCCGAGTTCGAGCGCTTTCATGATTTCGGTGGGCGTCACGCATCCCGGGTAATACGGGACGTTCTTTTCCTTACAGAGCAACGCGACATCCTCGGAAAGTCCGGGAGAGACGATAAACTTCGCGCCTGCCTGCAAAGCAAGCTCACATTGCTTTTTGTTGATAACGGTTCCGGCGCCGATCTCCATGTCGGGAAATTCTTTCACCGCGAGACGGATGGCTTCCTCGGCGCATTCGGTGCGGAAGCAGATCTCCGCGCAGAGGATCCCCTCTTTTTTCAGGGCGTTCAGCACTTTGGTTCGTTCGTCCGCGCTTTTCAACGTGACAACGGGGATGATACGATGGCTCATAGAGTATTCTCCTTTTCTACATTCGTAAATACGTTCGGTCGCTTCATCGGCGGCACTTCTGCGGCGGCGCCGAGATACTGCAATTTCATGTCGGTTCGTCCTTTCGGATTTCAAAAACCGAAATACCGCTCGGCGTTGCCGTAGCAAATGCCGGAAACGATTTTGCCGAGGGTTTCCACGTCATTCGGGTAAAGCCCCTGCTCCACCCATTCTCCGAGCAGATTGCAGAGAATACGGCGGAAATACTCGTGGCGCGGGTAGGAGAGGAAACTGCGCGAATCGGTCAGCATTCCCACGAACGCGCCGAGCACTCCGAGGTTTCCCAGGGCTTTGAGCTGTGCCTCCATGCCGTCCTTCTGGTCGTTGAACCACCATCCCGAACCGAGCTGGATCTTGGACTTCGCTTCCGCGCTTTGGAAACAGCCCATCAGCGTTCCGAGCGTGTAGAGGTCGTTCGGGTTGAGCGAATAGAGAATGGTTTTCGGGAGCGCGTTCTCCTGCTCCAACGCGTCCATGAGTCTTGCCAGCGGCGCGGCAAGTCCCCCGTCCGCAATGCTGTCGAAACCGGTGTCGGGTCCGAGTTTCCGGAACATTTCCGTATTGTTGTTGCGGAGTGCGCCCACGTGAATTTGCATACACCATCCGCGCTTGCTGTACTCCTTTCCGAAGAAGCGGAGCAGGTCGGTCATATAAATTTCGGTTTCCTCTCTCGTCGGCGTTTTGCCGTTCAGGACGGCTTCAAACACCTGCGCCGCGTCGCCGTCCCCATAGGGGATAAAGTCCAATCCGTGGTCGGAGAGGCGGCAACCGTTTTCATGGAAGAAATCCAGGCGGGAAGAAAGCCACGCTTTGAGGTCGGCGTAGTCCTTGACGCCGGTTTTCTCCACGTACGGCAGGAAGGTGTCCTTGTGGATATTCACGACCTTATCGGGACGGAACGCGGGCAAAACTTTGACCGAGAAGCCGCTCTCTTTGATTTGTTTGTGGTATTCCAGACTGTCCGCGGGGTCGTCGGTGGTACAGACGACCTTGACATTCGACCGTTCCATCAGTCCCCTTGCCGAATAACCGTCCGTATTCAACAGTTCGGTGCAGCGGTCAAAGATGCGGTCGGCACTCTCGGGCGTTAAGGGTTCGTCGATGCCGAAATAGCGCGTCAGTTCCAGATGCGTCCAATGGTAAAGGGGGTTGCCGATGCAATAGGGGATGGTTTCGGCAAATGCGCGGAATTTTTCCCGCCATGCGGCGTTCCCCGTGACAAACCGCTCGTCGATGCCGAAAGAGCGCATGGCTCTCCACTTGTAGTGGTCGCCCGCGAGCATGACCTCGCCGATGTCCGAAAACCGATGGTCTTCGGCGATCTGTTTCGGGTCGAGATGACAATGGTAGTCGATGATGGGTTGTTTCTCGGCAAAAGTGTGATAGAGTTTTTGCGCCGTTTTGGTGTTGAGCAGAAAATTGTTGCCGATGATCGTTTTCATAGGGTAACTCCGTCCTTGAATATAGAAATTTCGCGGTAACCGTTCGTTTCGTTTTTGGTCTTTTTCCCCGACGCGACAGAAAGAACGAGATCGAAGAAATCCCGATCGAGGTCTTTGCCGTCGAGCACGGGCGAGGCGTCAAAGTCGATCCACGCGGGCTTGCGGTCGGCAAGCGACCGATTGGTCGCGATCTTCACGGTCGGCACCGGCGCGCCGAGCGGCGTTCCCCTGCCCGTGGTGAACAGGATGAGATGACAGCCCGCGGCGGTCAGATTGGTGCAGGCAACCATGTCGTTGCCCGGTCCGTTGAGCAGAGAAAGCCCGTTTTTGCGTACCGTGTCGCCGTAATCGAGGACGTCGACCACGGGAGCCGAGCCGCCTTTCTGCACGCATCCGAGCGATTTTTCTTCCAGCGTGGTGATCCCGCCCGCCTTATTGCCGGGCGAGGGGTTTTCGTAGCAGACCTGCCCGTGAGCGGTGTAATACGATTTGAAATCGTTGACGAGGGCAACGGTTTTCTCAAATACCGTTCTGTCAACACACCGCTTCATCAAGAGGTGTTCGGCGCCGAACATTTCGGGGACTTCGGTCAGCACGCAACTGCCGCCCGCGGTGATGAGCGCATCCGAAAAGCGCCCCACCAACGGATTGGCGGTAATGCCGCTGTAACCGTCGCTCCCGCCGCATTTCAGACCGACGCGAAGCTTCGACACGGAAACGGGTCGGCGGGTAAACGTTGCGGCGTATGCCTGCAAGTCACGAACGATCTTCACACCCGCCGCGATCTCATCGGTTTCGTCCTGACAGTTGAGAAATTTCACGCGGTCGGGGTCAAATTTGCCGAGCGTGTGCTTGAAAACGGCAAGATTGTTGTTCTCGCAACCCAAGCCCAGCACCAGCACGCCGCCCGCGTTCGGGTGGTTGACAAGACCCCGCAGGACTTTCTGCGTGGTGGCTTGGTCGTCTCCGAGTTGGGAACAGCCGAAGGGATGCGGAAAAGCAAACGCTCCCGTCCGCTCGGCGATCGCTTGCGCGACCTTGTTCACACACCCGACGGTGGGAATGATCCACACCTCGTTGCGGATGCCGACGTCACCGTTCTTCCGCAGATAGCCGGAAAACGTGCGGTCGGTTTCTTTGACGGGAAAGGGCTTGCTTTCGGGTTCGTAAGTGTAGGTCAGTTCGCCCGAAAGGTTGGTGGCAAGGTTGTGGCTGTGCACCCATTCGCCAATATGAATGTCTTTCGTGGCACGTCCGATGGGGTTGCCGTACTTGACCACGGCTTCCCCTTTTTGGATCTCGCAAAGGGCGTACTTCTGCCCGTCCGCGAGGTTGACTTCCACGTTATCGTTCTTATGAATTCGCATAGCGTTCCACTTCTCCCGCAAGATCGGAAAGATCGGTTCCCCAAAGGGTCTCGTTTGCAAGGATTTCGCGCACCGTGTGCGTTTGCAGGAACGCAACGGCGGCGGGATCGTCGTTCGGCGTTCCCTTTTTGTAAAACTCAATGAGCTTCGCAAAGGAGAAGATCAGCGTTGGCGGGTAAGTGCCGAACCGCTTTTTGTATTCGAGGATCGACGGAAGCGCCCTGACTTTGAATTTACTGACCGAATTGAGCACGATGGAAGAAAGATAATGCTTGATATAGGGGTTGGCGAACCGCACCAAAACGCTGTTCGCATAGTCGGTCAGCTCTTCCCGCGGCAGATCAAGCGTTGGAATGATCTCCTCGAACACGCATTTGCGGATGTGTTCGTGCATGGTCGGATCGTCCATGCAGGATTTGATGGTGTCGAAGCCCGAAAGCAGGGCATAGGGAACGAGCGAGGTATGCGCGCCGTTGAGAATGCGTACCTTTCTCGTGCGGTACTGTTCGAGTTTATCTTTGGTGACGATGACGTTCAGCCCCGCCTTGGAGAACGGAAGTTCGCTTTCAATGTCAAAATCGGTTTCAATGACCCAAAGATGGAAATGCTCCGAGGTGTTGAGCAGGCGATCGTCGGGGTAGTCCGAAAGAACGGGGTCGTCCTTCGGGTAGCCCGTGTTGATCCGATCCACCAGCGTATTGCAGAACACGTTTTCCCGCTCCACCCACGCGGCGAACTCGGCGCCGAGGTTCCAGAGGTCGATATATTGCAGAACGGCTTTTTTGAGGTTGTCGCCGTTGCGGTCAATCAACTCACATGGAAGGAAGACAAAGCCGCGAAGTCCTTTTTCGTATCTTTGTTTGAGCAGGAGCGTGACTTTGGCGGGAAAACTGACGGCGGGAGCGTTTTCGGGTCGGTCGGTATCGGTGAACACGATGCCCGCCTCGGTGGTGTTGGAAATGACGAACCGCATGGTCGGGATCTCCGCCAAAGCGAGATAGGCGCCCCAATCGTCGAAGGGCTTGACGCAGCGGGAGACGACCCCCACTTCGGTAGTTTCCACGCCCTCGGCACCACGGATGATATGATGATACCGACACCCTTGCTCCGTGAGTAGGTCGCACATCCCCTTTTCAATGGGTTGGACGACCACGACCTTCCCCTGCCACACGCCCGCGTCGGTCATTTTTTGCAGCATCCAGTCCGCAAATCCACGCAAAAAACCGCCTTCGCCGAACTGAATGACTTTTTCGAAAATGTTTTTGTTCTGTTCCATTGTCTTCTCCCTTTGGAAAAATTCGGGATTACCCTTTATTATACAACAATATTCCGAAAAATGCAAGACCGCAAGGCAAATTTCGGAATATAAATAAGCAAAAAAGTAAAGAATTTCTTTACTTTCGGCACGAGAAAACGCCCCGATAACACTTTCACGGGAAAGCAGGTGAAATCCCATGCAAAAAGGGTTCTCTTTACCCCCATTATAGCGTTTTCCTCTTCATATTCATATAACAATATTGTCTTTTTTCTCTGTGGTTTGTATAATATTGCCTTTCGGCTGCAAAAAAGCGGAAGTATCCTGACCGTCTTCCTTTCAGAAGGGTTCTTTCAAAAGATTCTCCCTTAACAAGGAAGCCACTCCATATCGAGCATCTTGTCTCTTTTTTGTTATGCTTTTTCATATTGACATAGTTTCTATCCACGCGACTGTCGCGTGGCTTTCATGATGCAAAAACACCCACACGGTATGCAAATTTGCATACCGTGTGGGTGTTTTTTATAGTTTGGAAACCGTGCAGGAGACTTGTACCATCGGAAAAAGTAAACCCGTTCGTTCGCTAACACATTTTTTATTCCGGAAAGTTGTGTTCTCGAAAAATGATCATATCTATCACTTTTTTATGTATTTTTCGTCGCTTGGGTTATCATCTTCGGATTACTAACTACAAATAATAAAAACCATAGTTGCTCATCTCTTTGCATAGATAACGTCTTCATCCATGATACGAAGTGCCTGCTGTTCCAGTCTATATGCTTCATACCGTTTTTCGTTTGCTTCAAGCGCAAGATCATTGATTTGTTTTTGCACCTCTTTGTTTTTGAGCAAAGGTATAGCAATTTGACGGACATGATTATCATCAATCTCGTCAACAACCGAACCATAAGTGTATCGAGTAATGAGTTCGTATCCGTAATCTGAGCACATGAATACATATAGATATCCTGCAATATCTTTCGTGGCAGGGACAACACGAATGATATGATCTGAAGGAATCCAATGTTCCCAATGCTTTGGAACAAAAGCGACTTTCCCAATAGTTCCGCTACGGGTTATAAGCACCGTGTTTTGGAGAACTTCAAGCTGATCTAAAAGTCTATTGTGCTTTGTATTTGAAAGATACTTTTTGCCTGATGGATCAAGCTCATATAACTGTTTGCCTCCAATAAGAACCCGCCCATAGCCTTCATCTACATATACTCTCGCAAAGCGTGGCGGCAGAAGCACCGTATTACTTATCCTTGGATCGCCTACGGTTGTCACTTCATCGGCATATTTCTTCAGATGTTCTACAATTGCATCAACGATTGGAACATGATAGGATGCGTCCGCACGACCGTTCATGTTACTGAGTTTGACGCTGAATGTTTCGACAGGTGCTCCCTTTTTATAATCATTTACGTCGAAATCACGGATGTCCGGCAAATGGAGTTCATCAATCAAGAATTGCGTTGCTTTGTCAATAAGATCGTTTGATTCATCTCTTAGCGAATACGATTTAACAATCAAATTGTGAATACGCTCTTTAATCTTTTTCGGAGCATTAGGAATAGGAACCGTCGCAAGATGCTCTGGTTCTAAATGTGTAATCACTGACCCATATCCATTTGTGGTTAGGATTTTGTTACCTATTTTTGACTTCAAATAAGCATAGACAAACCCAAGATCTTCTATATTTTTAAACGTCACGCGTATGACATCATCGGAGAAAACTTTTCCCTGCGTGGTTTTTGAAACAAAAGAAACGGTGCCAATAGTTCCAGAACGTGTTAACAAGAGTGTATTCTCTTTCAGTTTAAGCTCTGCCATATCGCATTTTGTTAGCGCGGATATATATTTATCTGCTCGAGGATAAATATCTGTCATTTGAGATGGCAAATAAAACGCTTCTCCGAATGAATTATCACAGTATATTCTTTTAAACCTACTTTTGTTTCAGCCATTTTTATTATTCTCCTTCAATCCATCTTCAATTAATTCAGTTAAAAAATCATTGATGCTATAAGCATAATTTCCTTTATCCTTTTCCTTTTGCACCTTGTCTCTAACCTTTTTATAGGTGTCCGGTGGTAATCGCAAAGGAAACGTCTTTTTATCCGCTGTTGGCGTTTTTGTTTTGTTCATTACCACCCTCCAATAGTGATATCATAATATCTTGATACTATGATATCATATTATAGAATAAAATTCAAGTGGGTAAATGGAAAAAGCGTAAATATTTTTGGAAAAATACAAAAAATTACAAGAAAAGCTTAATGTTAGTTCTGCCTTCGGCAGAGCTGTCTGTGGTTCATGGGGTGTCCGTTCCAATGGAACAAAAAAGCCAAAGAAAAGAGTACCGCATCCGCGGTACTCTTTCTTTTGGCTCCCCCGGTCCGACTTGAACGGACGACACCCTGATTAACAGTCAGGTGCTCTAACCGACTGAGCTACGGAGGATTATAAAGCACAAATTTTTGTATCGCGGCTTTGTGTACCGCATTTTTCTTCCGGCTCTTTTTTGTGACATATCCTGCTAAGCGGACTAACCAACTGAGCTACGGAGGAATATAAAGTTGCAGGGGAAACATATTCAGTTTCCCCTGCGGATATGTCGGCTATGAACTATCTTCCCGGGTCGTCTCCAACCAAGTATTGTCGCCACTGCAGAGCTTAACTTCCGTGTTCGGAATGGGAACCCTTTCGACGATGGAAGACGTGTCATAAAAACTCAGGTTTGGATAATCGATGTTCGGATTGTACCACATCTGGACAGTTTCGCTTTGGAGTCTGCCGTTTGCGGTCTCTTTTACACAGTAGGCCTCAACCGTTGCACCGCTGTTTATCGTAGCGGGGTGCTGCGGGTCATAAAGGACATACTCATAGTTCCAGTTGCCTCTGGTCGAAACACAGTAGTAAACGCTCGCGCCTTCGGGGATGTCGGTAAAGCCGATAGTAAATGGGTGGTCGAATTCCTCCTCTTCGGGGGTTATGGTCGGAGAAGCTATGGTCTTCCATACCTTAAGCGAAACCGAAGCGGACTCGATGTTCGAAAGATACGGATTGCTCGCGACCAAAGTATAGGTTCCCGGGACCGCCTCGAAATAACGGTCGCCCGGGTAAGAGCTGTAGAAATAGCCGCTCAACAGAGTCTCGCCGTTCGGGTTGCTCAAAAGGGTCCTGAACTGGAATTCATTCTCGCCGTCTGTCAGAT
>JAGAEA010000045.1 GCA_017613355.1 Clostridia bacterium | reverse complement strand
TTCTCGCGAGAAAAGAAAGCGCCCCTCTCAAACGCTCCCCGAAAGAAAAGAGCGAAAAAAGGAAGTAAACCGTTACGATTCGCTTCCTTTGTTGTTTGTTTTTTTCGCCACACGGTATGCAAATTCCGATTATTTCAGAATCACGTTTTCCCCGCCGAGAAGATCGCGCAGGGACGCAGCCAGATAGTCGGAAAGCATGACTCCCGCATGATCGAAATGATACTGTTTGGTGGAAGCGTCGTAGAAAACGACCGGGAAAGAACCGTCGAAAATTTCCGTCAAATTCTTCGCTTTGAAATAAAGATCGCAGGAAAAATCGGGTACGCGAAGGAACAGCCGTCGCGGTGCGGCGGGAGCGGAAGATTCCGCTTTGCGTTCTTCCTCGTTCGTCGCGCGGGCGGGAGACGCTTCCGGCTCACGGTATTCCGCGTTTTCGATCAATTCTTCCATGTGATTGACCAGCAGCTTCGGCGGTTCATCCTCGCGACAGGAAATGCTGCCCGCCACGAACACCGCGTTGTCCGCGCGAACGAGATGTCCCAATTCGCCGAACACCTTGGCAAACACGACGCATTCGATCTCGGCGTATTGGTCTTCCAGCGTGAAGAACGCCATCCGTTCGCCGTTTTTCGTGTTCTTCACCGAAACCGACGTGATCATTCCCGCGACCGACGCACGGGTTCTGTCCGGCACGTCGGCGTCCTCCGAAACGAAATCCGAAATCGGTTTCGGAGCCAACACCTTCAACTGCCGGGAAAAGCTCTCCATCATCGACCCGGAGAAAACCATTCCCGCGGCTTCCCGCTCCATGAGGAGCTTTTCCTTGACCGTCAGGTCGGGAAGCGGCGGATAAGAAAACATTTGCGGCTGATCCACCGCCCCCGGCAGAGAAAACATATCGAGCTGACCCGCGAGATTGTTCTTCCCTTTTTCGGCGGCTTGGTCGAGCAGGGACTCATACGCCGCAAGCAGACGACTGCGATAAACGCCGAGACGGTCGAACGTTCCCGCCTTGATAAGTGCTTCCACCATGCGGCGGTTGAGGTCGGCGGCGGGCATTCGGTTGACGAAATCCTCAAAGGACGCGAATTTTCCCTGTTTCCGTTCCTGTATGATCCGTTCCAGGAAGGTTCCGCCCACGTTCTTGATGGCGAGAAGCCCGAAGCGGATATCCTGCCCCGCGACCGAGAAATCGGCGCGGCTCTCGTTGATGTCGGGCGGCAGAACGCGAATACCGCGCGAGGAACACTCGGAAATATACTCGGCGATCTTGGGCTGGTTACCGAGAACACTCGTCATCAGCGCAGAGAGGTATTCGCGCGGGTAATGCTGTTTGAGATAGGCTGTGCGATAGGAAATGACCGCGTAGGCGGCGGCATGCGACTTATTGAACGCATAATTCGCGAAACTTTCGAGGTCGGCAAAGAGCTTGTCCGCCACGCGCTCGTCAATGCCGCGTTCTTTCGCCCCGTCGATAAACGCTTCCCTCTCGGCAAGCAGAACGCTTGCTTTTTTCTTGGACATGGCGCGGCGAACCACGTCCGCGTGCCCGAAGGTATAGCCCGCGAGTTCGCGGAAAATTTGCATGACCTGTTCCTGATAGACTACCACGCCGTAGGTGGAGCGCAGGATGGGTTCCAGCTCGGGCGTATCGTAGTGTGCTTTTTCGGGGTGATGCCGTCCCTCGACGAACCGCGGGATCGACTCCATGGGTCCCGGACGGTAAAGTGCGATGGCGGCGATCACGTCGTCGATCCGTTCAGGCGCGAGAGAGGTCAGCATTTTCTGCATTCCCGCCGATTCGAGCTGGAACACACCGCTCGTTTTGCCCGAAGAGATGAGGCGATAGGTCTCATCGTCGTCCATCGGTAAACGATCAACGTTGAAATCGGGCTCTTTCTCCCGAATCTGCATTTCGGCGTCGTGGATAATGGTCAGATACCGCAGGGCGAGAAAATCGAATTTGAGCAATCCGAGGTGCGCGATGGTATCCATGTCGAACTGCGTGACCACCGTTCCGTTGCTGACCGCCAACGGGACGTAATCCGAAACGGGGCGATCGGTGATGACGACGCCCGCCGCGTGAACCGAAATGTTGCGCGGCATTCCTTCGAGCGCCATGGCAGTATCGACCAAACGGCGCACGTTATCGGAATTATCGTAAAGATTTTTCAGTTCTTTCCCTTCCAGCGCGGCGGAGATCGTAATGTTCAGTTCCTGCGGGACGGCGCGGGCGACGACGTCCACGTCGGCGTAGGTCATACCCAACGCGCGCCCTACGTCGCGGATCGCGGCTCTCGCCGCAAGCGTTCCGAACGTAATGATCTGCGAAACGTGGTCTTTGCCGTAGCGACGGGCAACATAGTCGATCACCTCGTCGCGGCGATTGTAGCAGAAGTCCATGTCAATATCGGGCATACTGACGCGCTCGGGGTTGAGAAACCGCTCAAAGAGCAGATCAAACCGAAGCGGGTCAACGTCGGTGATGCCGAGTGAGAACGCCACAAGGCTTCCCGCGCCAGACCCTCTCCCGGGACCAACGGGGATATCCTTCGACCGCGCGAAGGAAACGTAGTCCTGCACGATGAGAAAATAATCTGCGTAACCCATGCTGCCGATGACCGAAAGTTCATAGTCGAGCCGCTCACGGTATTCGCGCTCGGTGTGCGCACCGTAAACCAACGTCCCGTTTTTCAATCGGGCGGCGTAACCCTTTTCGGTGAGGTCGCGCAGGTGCGCCTCGGCAGTCTCCCCCATGGGGCAGGGGAACTTGGGCAAATACGTAGTGGAAAAATCGAATTCCACGTTGCACCGCTCGGCGATGCGAAGCGTGTTTTCGATCGCCTCGGGATAGGCGCGGAAGGTCATCGCCATCTCGTTTTCGTCTTTGAGATAGAATTCGTCGGTGGCAAAAGCGGCAGGACGTCCCGCGTCCACGGTGGTGTTCGTTTGAATACACATCAGCACCGCTTGGGTGTTCGCGTCCCGACGGCGCAGATAATGGCAATCGTTGGTGGCAACCACGGGAATATCGCACTCGCGGGCAAGATCGGCAAGCATCGGGAGCATCGTGCGCTGTTCGGGAAGCCCGTGATCCTGCAATTCGATATAAAATCCGTTTTCGCCGAAAATCTCTTTGTAATGCAGGGCTGTTTCGCGAGCGCCCGCAAAATCACCTTTGGCAAGTTGCTTCGGGATCTTCCCGCCGAGGCAAGCCGAAAGCGCGATCAGCCCCTCGGCATGGGTGCGGAGCAATTCGTCATCCACGCGCGGTTTGTTGTAAAAGCCCTCGGTAAAAGAAAGAGAGACCATTTCCGAAAGGTTCCGATAACCCGTTTCGTTTTCGCAGAGCAGAACAAGATGGTCGGCGTAGCCGTCCCCCGTGTTGACCTTTTGAAAGCGCGTTCCGTGCGCCACGTAGACCTCGCACCCGATGATGGGCTTGACCCCTTCGGCACGGCACGCCTGCCAGAAAGCGACGGCTCCGTACATCACGCCGTGGTCGGTGACGGCAACGGCGTTCTGCCCGACTTCCTTGACCCGCTTCGGGATCTCCGAGATGCGGCAAGCACCGTCAAGCAGGCTGTATTCGCTATGGAGGTGCAGATGAACAAAACCGTTCATTTTCGGTTCTCCTTTCCGGCAAACGGCGCGTTTTTCTCACACACGCCGTGCAAATTCAAAGGTCGTCCGCCGCTTCGGTGATACGGCGCAAACGATGGTTCAGCCCCGATTTGGTAATGGGGGGATTGTGCAGATCGGCAAGCGCGTCCAGTGAAAAATCGGGGTTCTCGTAGCGCAGGCGCGCCGTTACGCGGAGTTCTTCCGGCAGGTTGTCCAGCTTCCCCGTTTCGCGCAAACGTTCGATCGCGTTCATTTGCCGCGCGGCAGCGGAAACGGTACGTTCGAGATTTCGCGTGTCGCAGTTGTTGACGCGGTTTTCATGGTTGCGGATCTCGCGCTCGATGCGCGTATTGATGACGTCGAAAATCACGCGGTGTGCCCCCATGAGCGCCATCAGATCTTCCACCGCGGTGCTTTCCTTGAAGTAGAAACCGCATTTGTTCCCCCGCATGACCGTTTTGGCAGGATAACCGATCCCTTCGAAAAAGGCGGCGACCGTCTCCTTGGTGGCGATCGGAGCGGTAAATTCGAGGTGTACGGGCTTGTGCGGGTCGTTGATCGTCCCGCCCGAGAGAAACAGCCCGCGCAGGAACGCGGAACGGCATTCCTCGCAACGGAAGCCGAGCGTTTCCGACGGATCGGGCGTGGGACGGCGTAAACTTTCCAACAGTTTCCGAAAGGCGGGAGAGGAAAAGGAAACTTCTTCGTAGTACCGCCCGCAGGAGCCCACGCGGCGGCGGTCGGCGGTTTTTGCAAACTGAATGTGCAACTGCTCCGCGCCGAGTTCCGCGATCGCTTCGGCACGAAAACGCGCGGTGGCTTGTCCGTTTTCACCGCCATCGGGCAAAGCGGAGATGAAAAGCCCGCCGATGAACGCCCGACGGCAACAGTTTTTCCTGATCGGAACGGTCAAAAGATCGTTCCGGACCGCGTCCGCAAACGACATGTTTCTCTCCTTTCCCGATGTTTTTCCCTGTTTTTCGATATCACGCACTGCAAATTCAACGAATGACGCGAATTTCGGGTTCAAGCAAGACGCCCGTTTCCCGAAAAACGACTTCGCGAACGTGATCCATGACCGAAAGAACGTCCCTCGCGGTAGCTCCGCCGCGATTGACGATGAAACCCGCGTGCTTCCGCGAAACTTCCGCCCCGCCGACGCGGTAGCCTTTGAGCCCGCAATCCTCGATCAGTTTCGCCGCAAAATGCCCGTTCGGGCGCTTGAAAGCACTTCCCGCACTCGGAAATTCCAAGGGTTGCGTCGCGCGGCGGCGGGCAATATTTGCCCGCGTTTTTTCTTCGATTTCTTCGCGGTTTCCCGCTCTCAAACGGATGCGCGTTTCGAGCAAGATCCAATGCGGGCATCCCGCAAAGATGCTCGTTCGGTAACCGAAGCGGTGTTCCCCGCCGCGAAGCGTCATTCTCCGATCATGCTCCGCGTCGTAACATTCGGTTTCGGTCACGATTTCCGCCATTTCGTCGCCGTGCGCGCCCGCGTTCATAGAAACCGCGCCGCCAACGCTCGCGGGGATCCCGCAGGCAAATTCGGCGCCCGACAGCGCTCTGTTTTTCGCCGCCCGGGAAATCGCCGCAAGCGGCGTTCCGCAAAGGGCGCGAAAGCCGTTCGGCTCATCCGAAAGTCCCCGCAGGCGCACGGTGAAGATCACCGCGCCGCGAAAACCGTCGTCCGCAAACAGAACGTTGCTTCCGTTGCCCACGATCGCCGCCCGAACACCGAATTCCCGACAAAAGCGCACCGCCCCGATCATTTGATCGGCGGTTTCGGGAAACACGGCAAGGTCGGCGTTCCCGCCGATGTGAAAAGTGCCGTGGCGGGAAAGCGGGCAATCCGACTTCGTTATAATCCCGTTTTTTTGCAATACCGTTCGGAGACGTTCCATCGCGTCACCTCCCGATATTTTTCTCTGTTACTACTATTATACTCCCATTTCTTCGGAATTGCAATAGAAAATTTGCGCCGAGTTGCCTGCTTTTCACCGAAAAAAATTGCATTCTGCCCTTGAAAAAAGGGAAAAATCGGTGTATAATGTAAAGTAGATATTTTTTACGCCGTCACGGCGGCGGCGAAAGGAGCTTTATATGGTGCAAAAAGACATCCCCACTCTGCGCGTCGGTCTGCTCGGATTCGGCTCAATGGGACGGACGCATACCTGGGCGGTACGAAATCTCCCTTTTCACTATGAAGATCTCCCCTTTCGCGCCGAAACGGTCGGCGTTTGCACCACGTCCATCGAAAAATCCCGCCGCGTTTGCGCGGAGTTCGGTATCGGCGCCGCCTATGACAACGAGGATGACCTGATCGCACGCCCGGACGTGGACATCATCGACGTATGCACCCCAAACGTCTTTCACTACGGAGCCGTCAAAAAGGCGCTTGCGGCGGGAAAACACGTACTCTGCGAAAAACCGCTCGCGATCTCGCCCAAAGAGGCAGACGAACTTGCGGCGCTTGCCGACAAGAGCGGAAAAGTTTGCGGAATGGTGTTCAACAACCGTTGGCTTGCCCCCGTTCTGCGGGCAAAACAATTGATGGATGAAGGTCGCGTGGGTCGCGTGCTTCATTTTTCCGCGTCCTATCTGCACAACAGCTGCATGGATCCGAGCCGCCGCGCGGGATGGAAACAGGACAAAACGATTTGCGGCGGCGGCGTTCTTTTTGACCTCGGCGCACACGTGATCGATTTAATGACGTGGTTTTGCGGTCCGATCGTCGGTGTGAGCGGAATGGAGCAGATCGCCTATCCGTCCCACCCCGACGCAAACGGAAACGATTGGAAAACCAACGCGGACGAAGCGTTCTACATGACCTGCCGTACCGCCTCGGACGCCTGCGGGACGATTACTGTCAGCAAGATCACGCAGGGCGCCAACGATGACCTTTTCTTTGAGATTTACGGAGAAAAGGGTTCGCTCCGCTTCTCCCTGATGGAACCGAACTGGTTGGAATTTTACGACGCGACCGCGCCTTCTTCGCCGCAGGGCGGCACACGCGGTTTTACGAAAATCGAATGCGTGAGTCGCTATCCGAACATGGTATTTCCCTCCCCGAAAGCGCCCGCGGGTTGGCTCAACGGGCATTTGGAAAGTATGCGCGCCTATCTCTCGGCGGTTGCCGAAAACCGTCCCTTTGTCCCGTCCTTTTCCGACGGTGCCGAAGTCCAGCGCGTGATGGATGCCGCCTACCGTTCCGCCTCGAACGGATCGAAACTTACGGAGGTGCAAAGATGATCGTCATCGGTCTGACCGGTCCGAGCGGTTCGGGAAAAAGCACGGTTTCCGCGCTGTTTTCCGCACGCGGGATCCCCGTGATCGACGCGGATGCGGTCTATCGGGAGTTGCTGATCCCGCCGTCCGATTGCCTCGACGAATTGGTACGGGTGTTCGGGAACGAAATTCTTTGCCCGAACGGCACCCTCAACCGTCGTGCGCTCGGCAAGCTCGTGTTTTCCGACCGCGAGGCGCTCGCGCGGCTGAACACCGTGGCACACCGCCATATCATGGCGGAGATCCGCCGCAGGATCGCGGCGTTTCGCGAAAGCGGCGCCCGCGCCGTTCTTTTGGACGCGCCGCAGCTCTTTGAAGCCGACGCCGCGCGCGATTGCGACGCGGTGGTGTCGGTCCTTGCCGACGAGGCGACCCGTCTATCGCGCATCATGCGCCGCGACGGGATCACCGAACGGGATGCGCGCCTGCGAATGAACGTACAGTATTCCGACGCGTTTTTCCGCGAACGTTCGGACTACGTTCTGGAAAACAACGGCGACACGACCGCGCTCGTTTCCGCCGTGGACACGATTTTGCGCGAGCTGAAAATCGCCCCTCTCTCTTCCGAAAATCAAAAATAAAGGAGAACCGTCATGTCTGAAAAGAAATCTCAATCCAAAGCCGAAAAGCTTCGCTACCAAAAAAAGACCGTTTACGAAAAGGCGGGCGAAAAAATCGTCCGCGAAGCGTATGACTACGCCAAAGGCTACGTGGAATTTCTCAACGCGTCCAAAACCGAGCGTGAAGCCGTTGTCGAGGGCGTTCGCATTGCCGAATCGGCGGGTTACCGTCCGTGGAATTTCGGCGACCCCATGAAAGCGGGCGACAAATTCTACTACAACAATCGCGGAAAAAACCTGTTTCTCTTCAAGATCGGCACCGAGCCGATCGAGAACGGTATCCGCATTACGGGGGCGCACATCGATTCCCCGCGTCTCGACCTGAAACAAAATCCCGTTTACGAGGATCATGACCTCTGTTTTCTGAAAACACATTACTACGGCGGTATCCGCAAATATCAATGGCTCGCCATGCCTCTCGCGCTCCACGGAGTGGTCGTGAAGCAAAGCGGCGAGGTGGTCAACGTGGTGATCGGCGAGAACGAAGCCGACCCCGTCATGTATATCACCGATCTGCTCCCGCACCTGGCGCAAAGCCAAGTGACGAAAACCGTCACGGAAGCGTTCCAGGGCGAAAAGCTGAACATTCTTGTCGGCAGTCGCCCGCTTGAAGGAGAGGAAAAGGACGCCGTCAAGCTCGCCGCGCTGAACTATCTTTACGTAACCTACGGCATTACCGAGGAGGACCTGCAATCCGCCGAGCTTTCCGTGGTTCCCGCGGGTCGCGCCCGCGACGTTGGCTTCGACCGCTCCATGATCTGCGGCTACGGGCATGACGACCGTTGCTGCGCCTACCCTTCCCTGACCGCGATCATCGACGCGGACGAGACCGTTCACACCACCATGTGTACGCTCGTTGACAAAGAGGAAACGGGCAGCGACGGCGTCACGGGGGCGCAATCCGGCATTACGGGCGACCTGATCGACGAGATCGCTCGCGCGCTCGGCGGCAACGCTTCCGCTGTTCGCGCCAATTCCAAATGCCTTTCCAGCGACGTTTCCGCGATCTACGACCCCAATTTCCCCGACGTATTTGAAGAGCGGAACGCCGCTCTGCTCGGCTGCGGCGTTGCCATGAGCAAATTTACGGGGTCGCGCGGAAAATCCGGAACGTCCGACGCGTCGGCGGAACTCGTGGCTTGGGTGCGCCGCTGTCTGAACGAGGCAGGCGTCGTCTGGCAAACCTGCGAGCTCGGCAAGGTCGATCTCGGCGGCGGCGGAACGATCGCCAAATATATGGCGAACCGAAATATCGACACCGTTGATCTCGGCGTGGGCGTTCTTTCGATGCACGCGCCCTATGAGGTCATTTCCAAAGTAGACCTTTACGAAAGTTACCGCGCGTTCCGCGCTTTCTACAAGTTCTGATGCCGATGACCGATCGTCTGCTTGAACAGCTTGCCGGAGTCGAAGCGCGTTATCTCGGCATCGAGGCGTCGCTTTCCGACCCTGCCGTGCTCTCCGACCCCGCAAAATATGCCGACGCGATGAAAGAATACCGTCGGCTCGCACCGATCATCGACGTTCTGCGGGCATACCGCCGCACCGAGGAAGAGGCGAAAGAGGCACAGCAACTCATGGATGCTTCCGCCGAACCCGAACTTCGGGAGTTCGCCGCCGAAGAGCTCAAATCGGTTCGCGCGCGAGGAGAAACGCTTTCCCGCGAATTGACCGTCATGCTCCTTCCCCGCGATCCGAACGACGAAAGAAACGTCTTAATGGAAATTCGCGCGGGAGCGGGCGGAGAGGAAGCCGCGCTCTTTGCCGCCGATCTCTACCGGATGTACTGTATGTACGCCGCCGCGAACGGGTTTCGCACGTCGCTGATGAGCCAGACGCCAACCGAACTCGGCGGGTTCCGCGAGGTCGTGTTCCGCGTGGAAGGGGAAGGCGCGTATTCGCACCTTCGCTTCGAGAGCGGCGTTCACCGCGTCCAGCGCGTCCCGACCACCGAATCGCAAGGGCGCATTCAAACGTCCACGGCAACGGTCGCCGTACTGCCCGAAGCGGACGATGTGGAGGTGGAACTCAACCCCGCCGACCTCGTGTTTGAATCCTGCAAATCGAGCGGGGCGGGCGGTCAGCACATCAACAAGACCGAGTCCGCCGTTCGTTTGACCCATAAGCCCACCGGGATCGTGGTGGAATGTCAGGAGGAGCGAAGTCAGTTCAAGAACAAGGACAAGGCGCTCCGTATGCTTCGCACCGTTCTCTACGATCGCGCCCGCCGCGAACGCGACGAACAAGTCGCCGCCGATCGGCGCGGGCAGGTGGGAACGGGTGATCGGAGCGAAAAGATCCGCACCTACAATTTCCCGCAAAACCGCGTGACCGATCACCGCATTGGTCTGTCGCTGCATTCCCTCGACGCGTTTTTGAACGGCAGGATCGAAGTCATGCTCGAAGCGCTCGCAACTGCCGAAACCGCCCGAAAAATGGCGGACGTGTCTCAATAAAGCTCTGTCCGAGGTACCTTCTTTTGAATACCGAAATCATCAAAATCACCGATCTGTCGGCGCAGGACGCCGACCTTTCCCGCGCCGCCGACGTGATCCGCGCAGGGGGCTTGGTCGCCTTCCCCACCGAAACCGTTTACGGGCTCGGCGGCAACGCGACCGACGACGGCGCGGCAAAAAAGATCTACGCCGCCAAAGGTCGCCCATCCGACAATCCGCTCATCATCCATATTGCAAACCCCGATGACGCCGACCGCTATGCCGTGGTCAACGACACCTATCGCCGCTTGGCAAAAGCGTTCATGCCGGGACCCCTGACCGTGATCCTTCCGCGCCGCGAGATCATCCCGCGCTCGGTCACGGGGGGGCTTGACAGCGTTGCCGTCCGTTGCCCGTCGCACCCCGCGGCGCATCGCCTGATCGAGCTTTCGGGCGTTCCCATCGCCGCGCCGTCGGCAAACCTTTCGGGAAAACCGTCGCCCACCTGCGCCGAACACGTCATCCAAGACCTTACGGGTCGGGTCGATATGATCCTCGACGGCGGGGATTGCGAGATCGGGTTGGAATCCACCATTGTCAAGGTGGACGGAGAGGACGAGATCACCCTGCTCCGTCCGGGCGGGATCACCTACGACGCGCTCTGCATGGCGGTCGGAAAGGTGACTATTTCGCCCGCCGTGACCCGTGCGCTCGCCGAGAACGAGCGTCCGCTCTCCCCTGGTATGAAATACCGCCATTACGCGCCCTCGGCGCCCGTAGTACTTCTGAGCGGCGCACCCGAAGCGGTGCTTGCTTTCCTTGTCGACGAGCAGGAAAGCCGGAGATGCGCGATCCTCTGCTACAACGAGGAAACCGTCCGTCTCAAATCCAACCGTCTCTTTCCCGTCGGCGCGCGCGACGATCTCGCCGCGCAGGCGCAAACGCTGTTCCGTGCGCTTCGCTCCGCCGACCGAACCGACGCCGAAATCATCTACGCGCATCTTCCGCCCCAATCGGGACTTGGTCTGGCGCTCTACAATCGCATGATCCGAGCCGCCGCACATACCGTGCGCGAACTTTCCTGACCTTCCCCGCTTTTCCCGAAACACACAGAAAGGAACTCGGCAAACCACATGGCAAAAAAGAAAAGAGAACCCAAAGTCATCAACTACGCACCCGTGGTCTATCAGCCCATCACCGAAACCATTGAAAAGAACTATATGCCCTATGTGATGAGCGTGATCGTTTCGCGCGCCATTCCCGAAATCGACGGGTTGAAGCCCTCCCACCGCAAACTGCTTTACACCATGTATAAAATGGGGCTTTTGACGGGCGGGCGCACGAAAAGCGCCAACATCGTGGGGCAAACCATGAAACTCAACCCCCACGGCGACGCCTCGATCTATGAGACAATGGTGCGTCTGACGCGCGGAAACGCCACGCTTTTGCATCCCTTGGTGGACTCCAAAGGCTCTTTCGGAAAGCAGTATTCTTCCGAAATGAAGTACGCTGCGTCGCGCTATACCGAATGTAAACTGGACGCCATTTGCGCCGAGCTTTTCGCGGGGATCGACAAAAACGCCGTCGACATGGTGGATAACTACGACGCAACGCTCAAAGAGCCCGTCCTTCTGCCCACCACGTTCCCGAACGTGCTGGTCATGCCCAACATGGGGATCGCCGTTGGTATGGCGTCCAACATTTGTTCCTTCAACCTTGCAGAAGTTTGCGACGGGACCATCGCCCTGCTCCGCAAGCCCAATCTTTCCGTGGAAAAAATGATGGAGATCATCAAGGCCCCCGACTTTTCGGGCGGCGGCGCGATCCTTTACGACGCGGAGCAAATGCGCCAGATCTTCGAAACGGGGCAAGGATCGGTCAAGCTTCGCGCGCGGTACGTTTACGACAAGGACGCAAACTGCATCGACATCATCGAAATTCCCTACTCCACCACGATCGAATTGATCATGGCGAAACTGACCGCACTCTATAAGGACAAAAAAATTTCCAAAGAAATCCGCGATTTCCGCGACGAAATCGATTTGAACGGCTTTAAGCTGACGCTCGACCTCGAACGCGGGGTCGATCCCGACAAGCTCATGGCAAAGCTCTTCAAACTGACGCCGCTCGAAGACAGTTTCAAGTGCAATTTCAACGTTTTGATCGACTCTGTTCCGCGCACCATGGGCGTAATCGAAATTCTCACCGAATGGATCCGCTTCCGCCTCGGCTGTTTGCGCCGCGAAATGGCATTCGATCTGCAAAAGAAAAAAGATAAACTCCACCTCCTGCTCGCGCTCGGCAAAATCCTCCTCGACATCGACAAAGCCATTCGCATCATCCGCAAAACCGAAAAGGACGACGAAGTGGTGCCAAACCTGATGGCGGGTTTTGAAATCGACGAGGTGCAGGCAAACTACATTGCCGACATCCGGCTCCGCAACCTCAACCGCGAGTATATTCTCAACCGCATCGCCGACATCGAGGGCTTGCAGAAAGAGATTGCCGAAATGGAGGACGTCCTCGCGGACGAACTCAAACAGAAAGCGCTCATCATTCAACAATTGACCGAGATCAAAAAGAAATACGGTCAGGCGCGCCGTTCTTTCATCGTCCATGCCGACTCGGTGGTGGAATACAAAGAATCCGAACACATCGAAAATTACAGTGCTCGCTTCGTTCTCACGCGGGAGGGTTATTTCAAAAAGATCACCTTCCGCTCGCTCCAAGGAAACGACGAGCAGAAATGCAAGGACGGCGACGAAGTTCTTTCCATCCTCGACGGCGAAAACAGAGACGATCTCATCTTCCTCACCGATCACGCGCAAATGTACCGCGCGAAAGCCGACGACTTCGAGACCACAAAAGCATCCGCGCTCGGCGAATACCTGCCCGTAAAGCTCGGAATGGACGCCGATGAAAAACCCGTTCTGATGAATATTCAGAACAGCTATCCCGAAACCGAAAACTTTATCTTCCTCTTTGAAAACGGAAAGGGCGTGCGCGTTGCCGCCTCAAACTATGTGACCACGGGCAACCGACGCAAACTGACCTCGGTATTCTCCAAAAACTCCCCCATCGTTGCCGCGTTTTATGAAAAGTCTCCGATGGAATTGCTGCTTGTTTCCTCGGAACGCCGCGGAATCGTCATCAAATCCTCGCTGATCCCTTTAATGAGCACACGCACTTCGGGCGGCGTGCAGTTGATCACCTTGAAAAAGGGGCAAAAGCTCGTTTCCGCCTCTGCCGATCTTTCTTCTCTTCCCGATGGCGACAAGGGGTTCAAAAAGTTGAAAATCCCCGCGACGGGCGTCCCGATGGACGGACTGAAATAAAAAAGGAACATTTCTACTATGGCAAAGAAAAAGAAAAACGCAACGTCTTCGCGCCCGCTTGCCGTTCGCATCTTTGCGATCACACTCGCGGTGCTTGTCACGGGCAGCGTCGTGACCTACATGGCTTGGTTCGTTTTGAACCTGTTTTCGTAACTCGAAAAACACACATTCTCCCTGCAAAAAACGACCGTCGGATTTTTTCCGGCGGTCGTTTTCCATGGATGAAATAAGAATAAAAACAGTTTTCATTCTAATATTTGACCTTTTGCGAGAAAATATGACGTTTCCCGACAGTCAAGCAGGGGATGCGCCGCATATCCTGTGGAAGAAGGGAAAACCAACTCGATTCCCTTCCAAAATCAAACGCTCAAATTGATTTCTGTCGATCCGACAGTCACAAAGGAGAAAATCAAATGTTTGAACGAACCAACCAACAGAGTTCCCGACGCGGAGAGGACGATATGCTCCGCCGGATGCTCTTCGGCACAAACGGATCGCGCCGTCCCATGTCCGCGCCGCAGGATCTCCCCGTCATGGAGCAGGTCTCGCCGCAGTCGGCAACGGGCGGCATGAACGGCGGCGCTCCCGACGACGCGCTTTATTCCGCCTGCATAAACGCTTGCTCGCTCGCAATGGTCTATTCGCCCGTGCAGGAATGGCAAGAGCTTTTCCCGATTGATCGGGCACTTTGCGAAGGAACGCTTTTCCGCGAGCTTGCCAAGCCCTTCAAGGGAAAAACTCTGCTCGGCAGATAAGGAGGAAACGACCATGACAAATCAACCCAATCCTCAAAACCGCCCTGCCGAGCTGCTCGACATGATCCAAAAAATCGACTTTGCCCTTGTGGAAACGATCCTCTATCTGGACGCCTACCCCGACAACCGTCAGGCACTCGTCTTCTATCACAAGCTCTTAACCGAGCGAACACGTCTTGCGGAGCAATACGAAAAGAACGTAGGTCCCCTCACGGCAACCGCAAACCGCAGTACCGCCTCGTGGAACTGGACGAAAGCACCTTGGCCGTGGGAACTCGCCGCAAACTGTTGAAAAGGGGGAACGAAACACATGTGGATCTATGAACGCAAATTGCAGTATCCCGTTCGCATTCGCCGGTCAAATCCGAGACTTGCGAGCGTCATTATCTCACAGCTCGGGGGACCCGACGGAGAACTCGGCGCCAGTATGCGCTATCTCAACCAACGCTATTCCATGCCAAACCGCAACATTGCGGGAATTTTGACCGACGTTGGCACCGAGGAACTGGCGCACCTTGAAATCGTGGGCGCCATTCTGCACCAACTCACGGCGAACCTTTCCGAAGAAGAGATCGCAAAAAGCTTTTTTGCCGCCTATTTCACCGACCACACCGTCGGCGTTTATCCGCAGGGAGCGGACGGCACACCGTTCAATGCCCGCGCTTTTGCCGTGAAAGGCGACGTGTTTGCCGACCTGAACGAGGATCTTGCCGCCGAGCAAAAGGCTCGCGTGACCTACGACAACCTGCTTCGTCTGATCGACGATCCCGACGTTGCCGACCCGATTCGCTTCCTGCGCGAGCGCGAAGTCGTCCATTACCAACGCTTCGGCGACGCGCTCCGCATCGCCCAGGACAACGCCGATTGCAAGAACTTCTACGCGATCAATCCCGCGTTTGATCCGCGCAGAAAAGGCTGAACCGCCGATCGCAACAATCGGTTCCCGTAAATACTCTGCCGAAAAAGTATCGTTGAAACCACCCGCTCGTCGGGTGGTTTTTGACATACAAAACCCACCCCGCCGAATCGGCGGGGTGGGGAAACAAATCTAAACGGTTTTATTTTGATTGTGCATTTCAATCATTTGGTTAATACGCTTAACTCTCCCATACTTGATAGGGCATTGTGCTACAACTGCAATTTGTTTATTATAGTGGTAGTTTTGAAACAACCACTTTGCTCTTTTAGGAGTAAGGACTATAAAACACTTGTCTTTTTGGATTTGTTTGCTTTCTATTTCTTCTCGCGACAAATAATGATCGCTGAAATACAGGTATTGAACAAACGAACTGATAAATATCGTTGGGGGAGTATATGACACTGTTAATCTAACCGTATTCCAGTCAATAAAACAATTTTTATGTTTGATTCCTTGCTCATTGAAATACAGAAAATTACAAAATCCTTTTTTTATATATAAAGATTTAAAGATTCAATAAACAAAGTCAAAAGCGCAAATAAAAATATTCCAATGGATATGGGTTGAGGTATCAGAAAGATTCCTATCAATACCATGACTATAATAGGGATATTTATTGCGAGAATAAAACTCCCGCCCGGATAGGTATTAATTTTTTTCATATGCCCTCCAGTCAGCGAATATCCAAGATAGGTGCTCGGGTTTCCGTTGGCTTTATTATATCACAACCCCCATATTTGGTCAATGAAAATCCACCCCCGTAGGGGTAGAGAAAACTTTTAATTGTCTAAATATGAAAGTGAAGGTGGTACGGAAATATCAATCTGTTCTACCCACCAATAATCAACTGACCACTGATTATCTCCGAGTTCAAACTGCATTGTTTTTATATTGGCTGAAATACCGTTAATTTGAACATTTGGAACATCTGTTAATTTCCATCCAAACACGATTCCCTTTTCACTATTGATGTGATATGGAAACATTATTTCTTGATTTTGTATGCCATCCAAAACAAAAACATATGGAGCGTTTAAATCCGCTTCTTCTGACCATCCGCTTAAATGCCACATTGTTCCACTCTTATTTTGAACAAATGTTCCTAAAACAAGAGAATTTGCTTTTGAAACATATAACATAAACGCGTTATTATCAGAATACACCGTATCCAAAATACAGACTGCCGTTTTAACATCTGCCTCATTTGGATTTCCATTCTTTGCTTCTTTTTCAAGTGCCTCTATTGGCGTTTTTTGCCAGCCTTCTCCATAGAATGCAGTTCCGTTAATTAAATCGTAGCCTATTTTCCCAATTATTAGAACACACGCAATAACAACTATCCCAATCAATATTTTTTTTCGCATCATATTCCTCTAATAATAATTTATATATCGCAAAACCACCAATCATGTTGAGACATTGGATATGACCGTCCATAATACATTATTTTTTTATCTCAATCACTACCTTTGCCTCCTTTTACATTATCCTTTAATATTCAAATGGAAAAAATCGAGAAAATCGCGGTTTTCAAACGGCTTCGATAAACCGCAGAAATGCCGCTCTGCCCGCTTCGGTGCAAGGGTAAATGCCCGCGTCTTCCAACACGCCTTCAAAGGTTCGTCCGATCTCGCGCCGCAGGATGTCGGGGATATTTTCCGCCGTCATGTCGTATTGATCGCGGAAACCGTCCACCCATGCCTTGTGCTTGGCGATCGTCTCGTCCGCGCCGATGTCACGTCCTTCCGCGAGTGCGGTTTCGAGCATCGACATTTCCTTTTTGAGCCGTGCGGGCAGGACCGCCAATCCCATGACCTCGATCAATCCGATATTTTCCTTTTTGATGTTGTGTTTATCCGCGTGCGGATGGTAAAGCCCCAGGGGATGCTCGGGCGTGGTCAGGTTGTTCCGCAGAACGAGATCAAGCTCGTAATCCTCGCCGCGGCGGCGCGCGATGGGCGTGACGGTGTTGTGCGGTTCTCCGTCGGTCTCGGCGAAAACCATGGCGTCGGGATCGGTATAGCCTCTCCATGCTCGCAGGATGCGGTCGGCAAGCTCGGTGAGCGCTTCGCGGTCGGATGACGTGAGCCGAATGACCGACATGGGCCAATGTACGATCCCCGCGCGCACGTTCGGGAAGTCTCGGAAAGTCAGCGGGTGCTCGATCGGCGCGCGTTCCATGGCAAATGTATAGCGACCGCCCTGCATGTGGTCGTGCGTTAAAATCGAGCCGCCCACGATCGGCAGATCGGCATTGGAACCGAGGAAATAATGCGGGAACAGCGTGACGAAATCGAGGAGCTTGACAAAGGTACTCCGATCGACTTTCATCGGCGTATGCTCTGCGGAAAGCGCAATGCAATGCTCGTTATAATAGACGTAGGGAGAATACTGTAAAAACCACGGATTGCCGTCCATCGTGATCGGGATGAGCCGATGCGATTCGCGTGCCGCCTGCGTCAGGCTTCCCGCAAATCCCTCGTTCTCGCGGCAGAGCGCGCACTTCGGGTAACCCGACGCCTTTTGCAGCTTCGCGGCGGCAATGGCTTTCGGATCCTTTTCGGGCTTGGAAAGGTTGATTGTGATGTCAAGTTCGCCGTATTTGCCCGTGTATTTCCATTTGAGATCGCGCTTGACGCGATAGGTGCGGATGTAGTCCGAATCGCAGGAAAGGCGGTAGAAATAGTCGGTCGCCTTCCGCGGGGACTCGCAATAGAGATCGACGAACTCCGCGATCACCTGCGAGGGGCGCGGAGTCAAAATGCCCATGAGTTTCGTGTCGAAAAGGTCGCGTTGGGTCACGCTGTTGTCGGGAATGATCCCCTGTTCGGCGGCGTAGTCGCAAAGCGACGAAAGAATGGTTTCGAGCGCGGGAATCTGCTCCGCGGGTTCGCTTTCCGGCTCAAAAGCGCCGATTTTCAGCTCCCCCATGACGCGGTTGGTCAGATAGACGCGGTCGCTCTCTTCCGCCAACCCTTTCCGAACGGCATATTCGATCAGATCTCGAATGGAATTACAAATGTTTTGAGTGGTCATAGCACGGCTCCATATGTAGTAGTAATTTTATTATATCATTATTGAAAAAGCTTGTCAAGCAAAAACGCGCGTCAATCCTCCCCTTTCGGAAAAAAATTTCGTGTTTTCCGCACACGCGCCGGAAAAATGGCGGAACATCGTATTGTTGACAAATATAAAAATTTATGTTATACTACAAAAAAGGAGAAAGGAGATATTATGAGGTTCATGGTCAAAAACAAGAAAATTTTAATGCTGATACTATTGGTGCCGATGCTGCTGTTGGCAAGTTGCGGCGAAAATCACGACATGAAAAAATTTCCTGTCGGAAAAGACGGTTATCCCAAGGAAAACATCGTGCTGATCAACGGAAAGACTTATACACTCGATGACTATGATAAAGTTTTGCGCGGGAACAGCGGCGAAAGCGAGATATCGCTTGAATCCGACTCCGAGCAATTGGAAATTTTGCTGCCTGTGATTGGCGCACTCACCGAATGGTCTGCCTCGGAAAGCAATGATGGATTTGTTCTCAAAAAGTATGAATTATACGAGACAGATATGAAAGGCATCGAAATGAAAGAGGGTAGCTCCGCCGCCATCCAAAAATTTGTTTTCCGTGTGCCGTCAAACGAAGAAGCAACCATAGAATTAAAGCACATCCACTTCGGCGAAAAAGAAAAGGCGTTTTCCGACCGCGCATATGATTATTTGTTAAGAATAACATTGAAATAAGAAAGCTCTGAAAACGAGCGGCAAACCGACGGGGTTTGCCGCTCGTTTTCTTTATGCCGTGATGTATTTTTTCGGGGTCGGGTCATCGAAAAAGGCGGAAAGGTCACGCTCGCTGACCACATAATCCAACTGACTGACGTTTCCTTGATAAAAGGTGGACGTTTTTCCGAGTTTACTGCCGTCGCAAAGCAGGACCCGCCGGCGGGCGTTCGCCAGCATCACGTTCCGAACGGCAACTTCCTCGGCGTAGCAATCGTAAAAATTTCCGTCCGAGGAGACCGCCTGCGCCGAGATCATGACAATATCCGCGCGTAAATTCCGCAAAAAGTCCAGCGCATAGCCGCCAACCAGCACGGAGCGGTTTTCCGGAGAAATGATCCCCCCCGTGCTATACGCCTTCACGTCATAATTGGAAAGCCAGCTCAACGCGTCGAGGTTGTTCGTGATGACCGTTACGCCGCTGATCGACGGGAGCAGTTCCGCCACGAAATAGGCGCTGCTCGAACCGTCGAGGAACACCACGTCCCCTTCGTTGACAAGACTCGCCGCCGCTTTCGCGATCTGCTTTTTCTGCATGCTGTTCTCGTGACTGCGCAGATCGAACGGGATCCGCCTTCCGCTCGATTCGGCGATCTTGACCCCGCCGTAACTGCGCTTGACCAGCCCGCGCTCTTCCAAGTTTTTCAAATCACGCCGAATGCTGGAAGGACTGATGTTCATTTTTCGGGAAAGATATTCCACCGTGGCATATTCCGTGTTGTTCAGAAGAGCCAGAATTTCGTCCTCGCGCTCACATTTATACATACCGCGACCTCCATTTTTGCGCAATGGTGCGCATTATTGCTCTTTTTATTATAATCCATCGGCGGGGATTTGTAAATAGCTTTCTCAATTTTTTTCTTTTTTCGCAAATATGTCTTGAACCGCGGAACATTTTATGATAAAATAGACAGAGATTGAAAAAAGAAAGGCACACCCCCGATTTATGAAAATCCTTTTTTTCGACATGGAGTTCGCAAACGGGAAAATTCCCGGGTCGATCTATTCATTCGGGTATGTTCAAACCAACGCAAAGTTCAAACTTACCCAACCGCAAACCGATATTCTGATGAACCCCGAATGCAAATTCAACGATTACGTGCGCAAAAACATCCTCGCCTATCCGATGGACACGGTGAAGGAAGCGTCCACCTTCCCCGCCTACTACAAAAGGCTGAAAAAACTGCTCTGCCGCGCCGATCTCGTGGTCGGGTTCGCCGTTGGAAACGACACCGCCGCGCTGTTCCGCGACTGCGAACGGTATCAACTGAAACCGCTCGTTTTCCGATGCCTCGACATGGAGCGGCTTTGCAAGAAATTTCCCGACCACAGGGAGGTACACGGACTTTCAAACTGCGTGGAAGCATGGAGCGGGACGATCCCCGATCACCAACACCGCAGCGACGGCGACGCCTACGCGACCATGCTCCTCTTCCGCGCGATCTGCCAAACGAAGAAAATTTCGCCCAAAAACATCGCCAAGCAATTTTCGGATTGCATGATCCCATCCATTCCCCAAACGCCGAAAGAAAAGCCGAAAACGAACGAAAAAGAAAAGCAGATCGAAAACGGCAAAACGACTGCGAAAAGCACGGCATCTCCCGCAAACGGGACACACCGCAGGCGCCGCAGGAGACGGCGTTCCTCGGGAACCCGCCCGAATACTTCCGCGTCCATCACGCAAACGCAAAATAACGACACACGGACGGATCATCAGAGCAACGCCGCGCCATCCGAGCAAACAGGCACACCGTCCGCGTCATAAATAAAAGTATCCCGTCCGACCGAAAAACGGTCGGACGGGGCTTTTTTATGTCTCGTCCGCAAAAGCAACGGTATTTCCGAACAAAATGCGGATCACTTCCCGCAGGTTCTGCGGAGGCGGTGCGGTAAAGGTCATTCGCTCCCCCGTTCGCGGGTGTGTAAGGGTCAGTTTCCCCGCGTGCAAACATTGTCCCGAAATCAGCGCGCGGTGATGCATTTCAAAATTCGTTCGGCCGCCGCCGTACACGACGTCCCCGAGGAGGGGATGCCCGATCGACGAAAGATGCACGCGGATCTGGTGGGTCCTTCCCGTTTCCAGCTCACAGCGAACCAGAGAAAAACGGCTTCCTTCCGCTTCCGCACGGGCAAGAACGCGCCAGTGCGTAACCGCCTCGCGGGATCGCACCCGTTCGTTGCGGATCACCGCCATTCGCTTGCGATCGGTGGGGTGACGCCCGATCGGCGCGTCCACCGTGCCCTCGTCCTCGCGGAAATTGCCGACCGCGATCGCGGTATAAACGCGGGAGACCCGATGTTCCTTGATTTCCTCGGCAAGCGCGAGGTGTGCGGCATCGTTTTTCGCCACCACCAAAAGTCCGCTCGTGTCCTTGTCGATCCGATGGACGATCCCGGGGCGGATCACGCCGCCGATGCCGGAAAGCGAGCCGCCGCAATGGTAGAGCAGCGCATTGACCAACGTTCCGTCGGGATTCCCCGCCGCGGGATGCACGACCATGCCGACGGATTTGTTCACCACGACAATATCCGCATCTTCATAAACGATTTCCAAAGAAATGTCCTGCGGGATCGCTTCGGTCGGTTCGGCAGGCGGCAATTCCCACAAAAGGCACTCGCCGACGGTCGGTCGCGCGTTCTTTTGCGCGGGCTTTCCATCCAAGGTGACGGCACCCGATTCGATCAAACGGACGGCGGCGGAGCGCGTAACTCCCGCAAGCTCGGAAACAAGGGCGTCCAGCCGTTTTCCCACCATCTCGGCGGTCACGGTCGTCTCGCCGCGCACCCGTTCAAGCGTCGCTGCCATGGTCGTTCTCCCCGCCGTCCCGATTTTCCCGCTTCTCCTGTTTTGCCGCCCGCCATTCCAGCACTTGCAGGCGGATGAGGCAGACGATCAAAATGACGACGCCGACCGTGACGAACGAATCGGCAACGTTGAAATTCGGGAAATACATATTCAGAACGGGCAGCCAAAGGAACGGCAGCTCGATGAAATCCACCACCGACCCCATTGCCACGCGATCGATCATGTTTCCGATGCCGCCGCCGATCACCATTGCCAAGGCGGTCTTAATCCACATATCGGCTTTGCAGAAGCGGAAAAGATACACGCCGAGCCCCACGATTGCCACCGAGGAGAACACCATGAACACCCATCGGTGATCGCTGAACATTCCGAATGCCGCGCCCTCGTTGCGCACAAGCATAAAATGCACAACCCCGCGGATCCACGGAACGGACGTTGCTTCGTCCAAATGGGTCAGCGCGAGATATTTGGTAAGTTGGTCGAGTCCGACGACTCCCGCGACCACTCCGACCAGAATGAAAATCGTTGCCATGCCGCTCTCCTTTCCAATAGTAAAATCAATTTTAATTCCGATTATTATAGAAATATGTCCCCTGAAATATCAAATATCGGCGGTTTGTTTTCGATCATTCTTCCAGGATCCTGCGGCAGCGCTCGCAGAGGAAGCCGCCGTCCTCGGTGTGTTTGCCGTCGATCGAGAACATCCAGCAACGGTCGCATTTGCAACCGTCCGCGCCTTCCACAAGTACGCCGATGGGGAACGTTCCTTCGGTGTGCGCCCCCTCGGGTGCTTTGCCCTCTTTGAGTGCCACGCCCGAAACGATGAACACCGTTTCGAGTTCTTTGCCAAACGCGGAGAGGAATTTCAACAGTTCCGCATCCTCGCTGTAAAGCGTGACTTTTGCCTCCAAGGATTTGCCCACCAGCTTTTCGGCGCGCGCCAATTCCAAAGCTTTCATCACGTCGTCGCGCATTTCAAACAACCGATCCCAACGCCCGCGGACATCCGAAAAAGCCAACGCTTCGTCATAAGCGGGCATATCGTTGAGAAAGACGCTCTTCGTCTTGTCCGCCGCGCGGTGCGGGATCGCCTGCCACATTTCCTCGGCGGTAAACGAAAGGATGGGAGCAAGCAGGCGCGTGAGCCCCGAAAGCACGAAATACATAGCCGTTTGTGCGGCACGGCGTTCCTTGCTGTTCGCCTTTTCCACGTAAACGCGGTCTTTGGTAATGTCCACATAGAGCTTGGAAAGATCGTTCGTGCAGAAATTGCCGACTTCGTGGTAAATGATGTGGAATTCGTAGTCGTCATACGCACGTCGAACGGTAGCCGTCAGGTCGTTCATGCGCGAGATGATCCAACGATCGATCTCGGGAAGCGACGCGAACGGAAGTTGATCGGTATCGGGGTTAAAGTCGTTCAGGTCGGCGATCAGGATGCGCGCGGTATTGCGGATCTTACGGTAGGCGTCCGAAAGCTGACGGAAGATAGGATCCGACACGCGAACGTCCACGCGGTAATCCGACGACGCGACCCACAAACGAACCAACTCGGCGCCGTACTTGGGAATGACGTCGGACGGGAGAACCGAATTGCCGAGCGACTTGTGCATCGCCTTGCCCTCGCCGTCCACGACCCAACCGTGGGTCAAAACGGTCTTATACGGCGCACGGGCGTATTTTCCCGCGCCGACCGAGGTCAGGAGCGAGGACTGGAACCAACCGCGATACTGGTCGGCGCCTTCAAGATAGATGTCGGCGGGGTCGGCGTCATCGCCGTTCTCGCGCGCGGCGAAATGTGAAGAACCCGAATCGAACCAACCGTCGAGCGTGTCGGTTTCCTTAAAGAAGGACTTGCCGCCGCAATGCGGGCAAACGAAGCCGGAAGGCAACAGCTCTTTCGCGTCTTTTTCGTACCAGATGTTGGATCCGCTCGCGGCGAAAGCATCCGAAACGGCATTGATCGTTTCGTCGGTCACGATCGGCTTTTTGCAATCCTCGCAATAGAAAACGGGAATGGGAAGTCCCCAATGGCGCTGACGGGAAATGCACCAGTCGGCGCGCTCGCGGATCATTTGCTTCATGCGTTCTCCGCCCCATTCGGGAAGCCATTGAACGGCGTCGGCGGCTTTGACCGCGTCGTCCTTGAACGCTTCCACCGAGCAGAACCACTGCGGCGTGGCGCGGAAGATGATGGGGTTCTTGCACCGCCAGCAATGCGGATATTCATGCTGCAACTCCTCGGATGCGAACAGCGCGCCCGTCTCTTTGAGGTCGGCAAGGATCGCTCCGTTGGATTCGTCATAGCGAAGTCCCGCAAACTTGCCCGCTTCGGCGGTCTGATACCCGCGATCGTCCACGGGAACGAGCGGCGGCAGACCGTAGCGACGGCAGGTCACGTTGTCATCCGCGCCGAAACCGCCCGCTGTGTGAACACAGCCCGTGCCGCTATCCATGGTCACGTAATCCGCAACGACCACGAGGCTGTCACGGTCGAGGAACGGGTGCCGAGCGGTCATATACTCAAAGTCTCTGCCTTGGAACGTTGCAAGCGTTTCATAGGAGGAAAAACCCGCCGCGAGCATGGTCTTTGCGGCAAGCGCCTCGGCGAGGATGTAGGTCTCGCCGTTTTCCGCGCGCGCGAGGATATACGGCTCCGTGGGGTTGAGTGCAATGGCTTGGTTGCCCGGGAGCGTCCACGTGGTGGTCGTCCAGATTACGAAATAGGTGCTTGCAAGATCGGTCACGCCCGCAAGCTTGCCCGCGTCGTCCTTGACGCGGAATTTCACGTAGATCGACGTGCAGGGATCGGTCTTATATTCGATCTCCGCTTCCGCCAACGCGGTTTCGTCGTGAGGGCACCAGTAAACGGGTTTCATGCCCTTATAGATATACCCCCGACGGTACATTTCGCCGAACACCTTGATCTCTTTTGCTTCAAAAGCGGGGTTCATGGTCAGATAGGGATGCTCCCAATCGGCGGTGACGCCCAACCGTTTGAACTGATCCATTTGCTTGTTCACGAAATCCTGCGCGAACCGATGGCAGGCATTGCGGAACTCGGGAATGGACATTTTTTTGCGGTCGAGCTTATTCTGCTTGATGATTGCGGATTCGATGGGCATTCCGTGGTTGTCCCAACCCGGTGTATACGGCACATGATAACCGCTCATCTTCTTGGATTTGTTGATGAAATCTTTGAGGATCTTGTTCATGGCGGTTCCCATGTGGATATTCCCGTTGGAAAACGGGGGACCGTCGTGAATATTGAAGAGCGGTTTGCCCTCTCCGTCTTCTTGCAGGAGACGATAGAGATCGTTCTCTTCCCAATATTTGAGCATTTCGGGTTCTCTTTGCGGCAGGTTCGCCCGCATGGGAAACTCCGTGGTTGGCAGATTGAGTGTGCTTGTGTAGTCCTTTGCCATGGTTTTCTCCTCTTTATATGTGAATATCGTTTTTCCTGTTATAACGAAAAACCGTCTCACGGCTCCCAAAAGGAAGCCCATGAGACGGTTGAATGTGACCGCGGTACCACTCATGTTCGCCGCTCTTGCGCGACGCACCTTGATCGTTGACCTTAACGCGGTCGCACGGATCTGCTTACCGGCTCTCGCGTTCGGCAGACCGACTCGGAAGGGATGCCCTCGGGCGATCGTTTCGGCTGCGCGCTCTCACCTTTTCGCGCTCTCTGGAAGCCGTTCCGTTCGCGGGTTCTTCGTCAATGTCGTTCGGTTATTAGTTTATCACATCTTGTTCGGTTTGTCAATCGATTTTTGAAAAAACGCTTGAAAATCAGCCCTCCATCAGCTTACGCTCGTCCACAACGTTTTTCTTGTTCACAAACGCAATGTAGTCGACCATGGGAAGCGGCACGGAATAATAATATCCCTGAATGACGTCGCATCCGAGCGCGCGCAAACGGCGAACGTCTTCCACCCGTTCCACGCCTTCCTGCGTGATTTTCATGCCGAGCGTCTTTGCCACGCGGATCACGCTTTCGATAATGACGTTGTCACGCTCCTCGGCAAGTCCTTTCTCAATGAAGAACTTATCGAGCTTGATCTCATCCATGGGCAATTCTTTCAGAATGTTATAGGAAGAATAGCCCGAACCGAAGTCGTCGATGGAGCAGAGGAAACCGTTTTCATGGAGCTGATCGATGATCTGTTTGAGCGCGTCGTAGTTTTCAAAAGCGAAGCTCTCGGTAAATTCGAGCATCAGGAATTTGTCCACGATCTTGTATTGCCGCTTGATGCGCGAATAATACTCGATGAAATCCGGTTGGATCGCCGTGATACGGGAAACGTTGACCGACACGGGATAAATCGTGTCTCCGCGCTCGATCGACTCGCGGATATATTCGCAAACCTTACGGTAAACGTATTTATCCACTTCCACGATAAACCCGTTTGCCTCGAACAAAGGCAGGAACGTATCGGGTTTGCGATAATAATTCTTTTCGGGTTCATACCAACGAACGAGCGCTTCGCAACCGTCCTGGCGGCTTTGTCCGATGTTGTATTTCGGTTGGAAGAACACTTTGAACTCGTCGTTTTTGAGCGCGTTCTTCATGCGGACTTCGATATCCGCGCTTTGCAGGTAGCTTTCGCGGAGTTTTTCGGTGTAGAACTTGATCTCGCCCATGGTTCCGAAATCCTTTGCGGAGTTCTTCGCAACGATCGCTTTATCCACCATGTTCTGAACGGGTTGTTTCAACTCGCGGTCGACCTCATACACACCGAACTGCAACCGAATGCTGTATTTTTCATCGCGGAGTCCGGGGTATTTATCCGCCACGGCGCTGACCCCGCGCAAACGGTTGATCAGGTCGTTTTGTTCCCGATAATGGTACAAGAGCACGAACTGACCGTCGGCAAGGTAGGCGTATGTCTCGTCCGTTTGCAGCGATTTGCTGTAAATCAGCTTCATATATTGCAGAACCGCCATGGACGCTTCTTCACCGAAGTTTTCGGTGATGTAGTTAAAGAAACGGACTTCCGCAAGGATCACCGCAAACCGCGTTGCCTTGTGCGTTTCAAGGATCTCCTTGGCGTCCCGCCCGAACTTCATCATGGTCGGCGCGCCGAGGTTGGGGTCGATCGTGCCGAGATCAAAGATCTTCTTGTTGATGAGCCGACGGCTGATGAACAGATACAACAGCGCCACGATCAGAATGGTAAAACAGATCACAAGCGTGGCAAGAATGCTGTTTGCAAACTGATAGCCGCTCTCGTATGCCTTGGAAGCAATATACATTCCGACCACATACATCCCGCCGCTGTATTCTCCGCCGCCACTGATGGAAAGGACATGGGAAACACCGCTGATCTGAATGGACACAACGTCCGATTTTCCCGAAGCAATCAACGTTTCCAAACGTTTTTCGGTTGCGGCGTCGTTGATTTGCGCCCGCAGGACTTCGGAAATATCCTCGTGCTTGGAAATTTCGTCGCTTCGGTTGAACAGCGAAAGAATTTTATTGGAGAAAGAATTCTGACTGTCGTAAAGCACTTCCTTAATGCGGTTTTTCTGCGAACAGAACACCACAAACTCGGATTGTTTGAGATAATCGCTGTTTGCCTTTTTGGCAAAGGACGTGATCTCGTTGATCGGATAGAAGATCACAAGCCCGTCAACCAAGTCGCTTCCTTCCACGGGTGCGTAGAACCCGACCACCGATTTATCGGCGGTATCGTTGTCGTACGCTACGCCCGTGCAGCCAATCATCTTCTGCCCGACAAGCGCCAAAACGGCTTCCGATTCATTTCCCTCAAACTCGAAACCATCCTCGTATTCAATATACCGACTATCCGCCTCGCTGTATTTGAAGAAACGGATATTCTCCACGTCTCCGTAATATTCGGTGTTGTCATTGACTTGCCGAAAATAGTTGAGGAGATCATATTCATTTGTGAAAGTGGCGGCACGGTGTGCAACTTCCCGCGCGGTTCCCGCGAAAGAAGTCATATGCTCGCCGAACACGCGTGACGTGTCCGACGCGTAAAGAGCGACTTTGGTTCTTGCCTGCTCTTCCAGACTGTCCGAATACCCGTTGAGAAGGGCGATCGTTGAAAAGATCAAGATCAGGCAAAGCACAATGACGATCACAAAAACAATTTCTTTGTTATTTTTATGAAAAAATTCCCGAAGCTTCAAGACCGTTCCCCCTTCCTTCGGATATTTCGGTTTTACACGATTATTTGCCGCCCTTCAACTCTTCCATCAGCGCGTGCAATTTTTCGCGTTCGTTTTCGATCATTTCGGTAAATTGATTGAAGTAGTCCACATCCCGATCGTCGGGATGTGTGTTAGAGAGGATCGCCGCGATCAAAGCCGCCTGCGAACGCGAGCGCCTTTGCTCGATCATCTCGATCCTGCGCTTGGACCGACGGATCGCGCGGCGCAGTTTGATTTTTCGGATCAACATAACGGGGGCTCTCCTTTCCGGATCGGAAATCGGCGTTATTCGGTCGGCGGGGTGCCGTTTCGATCCTGTCCTTTCATTTTTTCCACTTCTTCCCGCACACGGCGGTCGATTTCTTCTTGCTTTTTCGCCTTTTTCCTGCGCGAAGATTTCACAAAATCGGGAATAAACATTGCCGCGGTAATGCCGACGATGAACAGAAACGCGGTCGCCAAACCCGCACCCGTCAGGAAGAACCGACCGAATGCCGTCAAAACGGGCAGTTTGCGAACGTACCGACTGACCACGTCTTCCGCTTTTGCGGTGACCCTGTCGGTGATGGAGTTGTGATCGCCCTTGGTTCGGAATTCCTTGTGGTCGCCGATCACTTCCACCACGCGGTGGGTGTTCAGCTCTCCGAGAATGGACGGGTCGGAAGAACGAAAGGTGATCACGTCCCCGACCTCGATCGTTTTCGGATCGACTTTTTCCACCAGAATATAGGTTTTCGGGTCGATCCCGTTTTTGGGATCACCCTCGTTCTGCATACTATCGGTCAAGACCCACATGACCGTATATTTTCCGACGAAAGTCGGTTTTCCGCTCGCGCGGCTGACAAACAGAAACGCCACGAGAACCACAAGCACCCCGACGAGCGCATAAGCCGCGATATTGACGATCCGCCGCCATACGGGAGCGGTTTTCCCCGCGCCGCCTTGCTCCTTTGTTTCCACAGTCAGTTTCCTTTCCGCTCGTTGGGCTTTTTGCCTGCCATTTTATCCAGCAGGATCACACCGAACAGCGCCGTTGAAGCAAAATCGGTCGCTTTCTTTTGCAGAAATGCCCCGCATTTGCGCAAACTTTCCTTGGTATTCTTCCCGAGAACGCGATCCATCACGGTTGCCGTGTCCGGTATTTTCGTTACCGTGGAGCGCGGCATTTTTCGCTTCGTGTTCAACTCGAAAGGCGGCAGAACGCGCAGATTGTCCTCGGGCTTTTCGGGCTTCGGGAAAGCGTCGCGAACGGTTTTCCAAGCCGCGAGTCCGAACATGGCGATCGTTTCCGCCAGTCCCTTTCCTTTGGCACGCAGGAAATAGAACGGATATGCGTCGATCCCGCGCATTTGCAGGATCGCCTCGGGGATCACACGCGGCAAGGGACTTGCCGCGATCATCCGCTCCGCTTCGGTGACCAGTGCCGCTTCCGCATAACCCGAATCCATCTTGCCGATGGCAACACCGGCGGCAAGCGTCGCGGCGGCGGTGATCAAACCCGTGCTGATCGCGTTGCGAAGCAGAAGCGAACGCCATTGATCCATGGTGAGCTGCAAGCCGAGCGGTTTCGGTCCCTCCGCTTCCGGCTTTTCTTCCACGATCTCTTCCTCGATCTCTTCCTGCGGGGGCTCTTCCAGATCCACCGTCGGTTCAATATCCCGATCAAGCGGATGCGGATCGAGTCCGGCTGCTTCCAGCGCGATCTCGATCGCTTCCAAAAGATCCCAATCGTGCTCGGTCAGTTTCGGCTCCATGCCGAAATCGCCCGGCATGGGCAGGTTCCGTTCGAGAGTGACGTCGAAATCCGACGATTGAAGCTCTTTGAGCTCTTCCGTGATTTTCGGGGTCAGCGGCGCTTCCGTGGATCCGTTGGCAAGCGTCTTTTCGGGCTCAAACGCATTCCGCACCTGATAACGGAAGATCGAATACTGCAACGCCGCGTTCTGGTACAATTCCTCCACATAGCGGGCGTCGAGTGTTTCGAGATCCTCGTGCACCATGAGCTCGCAGCCGGTTCGCTCGTAACTCTCGATAAACTCCCAAAGCGCCAGACATTGGCGAAAATTGCGGTTTTTCAGAATTGCGTTGGTGCGCATCACGGGCGGGCGAATGAACGCCTTTCCCATGTTCTTCGCAAACTCGGAATTGACATACGCACGGCAAATGTTGTTCAATCGGATCACGCGCTGCCACAAATCGGTGGTGTAGGTGTAATTCTTAACGGTGTCGCCTTCCCGCGGCTCCTCGGAAATCTCCATGCGCAGGTCGATTTTCCCGTTTACACTGCCTTGCGAAAATTTCTGTTTGATTTCAAGCGTGGTCGTTTTTTCGTCCTTGCCCTGCTCGACCGCGGTGGTGTAGCGGCGGCTGACAAATCCGTACAAGCGGTTGATGAGCGTATTGATAAACTTGTTTTCATACGTCATCATCGTTTCGTCGAAAAAGACGTTCAGAATTTTCGACGGCGTGATGGTGTCGCCTTCCACGCTGGAAATGAAGTCGGTATGCTGTGCGAGATGGCGCACCGAACGGCTGGAAATATGCCGCGAGAGTTCGATGGGCAGGATTTCCTCATTCTCTTCGATGAAACGCCCCGGGTTCCGGATGATCTCATCCAACGCCGTGAGCGAATCCTCGATCACGCGCACCCACGTTTCGTCGATGGCTTTGAGCATGAAGCGCTTGCGCAGTTCAACGGTGGTTTCCCCGTTGCGCAATGCGTTCATCATGTCGGGGTAAAACTCGTAATTCTGCGCCACGCTATGCAAAAATTCGAGAGTCTCGTCGTAAACGGCGTGGAACTCCCGCGCGGTTTTCGGGTCGAGGTGCGGTTGGTTTACGGGCTCGGTTTCGGTGATCTCCCCGAGGTCGCGCATGGGCGGGATCTCCGACTCGCTACGGTCGGAAACCGCAATTTCATCGATCGTGCGGACTCCTTCGGGCATAGAAACATCCGGCGAGACCTCTTCCGTCTCACCGGATGGAGAAAACACGTTGGAGAGGGCGCTCGCGTCGTTTTCCGCTTTTTTTATCGGATCGTTTTCATAACTTGCCACTGCGCTCTCTCCTTTCATTTATCGATTATCGACGGCACAAAAATCAATACATCTTCTGCAAGCGTTGCAGATATGCGATGCATTCTTTCATTTCGCCTTTGCCGAACAGATTATCCATATAAAGGATCAGCCCCTTGATCTCATCGCGGATCAGCGAAAGGTTCAGCCCCTCAAACTTGCGGTAAACTTTGGTGGCAAGGATATAGTCGATGCCGTCCAGTTCGGTTCCGCCGCACGCGATATAAACGGGGACGAACAATTTGAGCTGTTTCATGATACGGTTACCGAACGCCACACGGAATTTTTCGATAACGTACAAATCGAGCTGACCGATCTTTTCGATCATCTCGTCGGTCACGGGATGTTGCTCGATCGCCTTTTGGTAAAGCTCGTCGACATAGGAATAGCTGATGTTTTTCGCCTCGGTCACGGGCGCGTCAAACGGAAGTCCCTTGCTATCGAGGTTGATCGTCAGCGCACGGTCATAAACCTTATCCGAAACGGCAAACGTCGAGTCATCGTTGTTAGCGGTTCCGATATACCAAACGTTCTGCGGGATCTGCAATTTGCCGTCGATGAGCTTTTTCGGGTCGTTCGGCCAGGCAGCGGGAACCAATTCGATGCGCCATTCCGAAGGGTCGGGCATTTCGAGCACGGAAAGCATTTCCGCAAAATAGTATTCCACGCGCGCGATGTTCATTTCGTCGAGCACGATAATATTGATATCGTCGGTATAGGACGATTCGTAAATGCGGCGCAAAACCTCGGTTTCGTTGAATTTCTTGGTAAATTCGTTGAAATACCCGAACAATTCGGTGCGGTCACGCCACGACGGCTGAACCGACGCGATCGTTGCGTCGTTCTTGAAATACTTACCCATGATATACGGAAGCGATGTTTTACCCGTTCCCGAAATGCCCTGCAAAAGGATCATTTTGGTAGAGGCAAGTCCCGCAAACATCAGGCGGATGGTGCGAATATCATAGTAGAGTTTCGCTTTGGAACACGCGAAATTACGCAGATCCTCGCAAATTTCCGCAAGCGACATGGTGCGGTCATAGGTCGGCGGGGTGTAGAACGTATATTTTTCGTCCACCGCCGACAAACGGAAGAACCGCTTGCCGTCGTTTGCGGGTTCTCCCCCCTCGCCGTTTTCGTCGTTCGAGGCGCCTGCGGCGCCGCCTTCTCCGTTCGACGCCATCAACTGCTGCAATTCTTCCATATTCAGTCCGCCTGCGCCGACTTTCATGGCGAGAATTCTCTCCTTTTCCTGCGTCAGTTTGAGTACGTCACGGTGCAGGTCGGCGATCTCTTCCAGCAGGTCCTCGTTTCCGACCAACGTGCGGCGGAAGCGAATGTATTTGCGGATCAGTAAAATGATGATAAAAATCAACCCGCCCCAAATGGCATAAGTCAGGATGAAGGAAAGCACCGCCAACACCCATCCGATAAATCCGAAATCCGCTTTGTAGGTCGCGATCTGATTGAAATAGAACGGGAAATTGAAAATTTGGACAAATCCCAAAAAGAAATTGGAAATGATCTGCCATACGCCGTCCAACATGGCGGTCATAAAGGCAAAAAACCATTTCAGAAAAGCATCCATTTCAAAAAAGTTCTCCTTTCAAAGCATCTTCGTCCGTTCGGAAAAACTCGCAGACACGTTCCGCGCATCTGCGAGTTTTCCTCGGTTTTGAGTTTCCGATGCATGGGAATTACAGTTCGGTCAATGTAAGAATATTTATTCTTTCGGTTGGTCGTCCTGTTCCGGCGGGGCTTCGGCTTGCTTTGCTGCTTGCTCCGCCGCCTGCTGTTTGAGGTATTCTTCCACAGCTCTTTGCTTGATCAATTCCTCGTCTGCCGTGCTGATGACTTTCTTCCCTTCGTTCTTGATGCCGAGGAAAGTTTTGATAAATACGAACACTTCATAGAGGAAGAACGCGACGAGCGGCAGGACAATGACGATCAAAAATCCCTTCGGCTGTTGCAGAAAATTCAAAAAACCGCCCAATCCGCGAACGCGCGTCCCGGTATATTTGGCAATGACAAACTGCCACTTCACGGGCGCGTCGGGGGTCACGCTTACGTCACGGTTGTCACCTTGTGTGATATAACTTTCAACAGCCCCGTTTGCGTCATAGACAACTTCGATGATTCTGTGCGATTTGATTGCGTTTTCTTCATTAGCGCCTTCGATCTTCCCGTCAAGGTTCAGATCAACGCCAAAATAGGAAATGACATCACCGACTTTCAGCTCTGCCTTTTGCGGTCCCGACAGTTTTTTCGCGATCAACAAGTCGCCTTTTTTGAAAGTGGGCGACATGGAGTCGGAAAGCACGGTTAGATAGCATTTTCCGTTGATCGTGGGGACTCCATCCGCGCTTCTCTGCGCGGCGAACGCCAAAACGGTGACTACCACGGCAAATGCCACGAACAGCCACAATACCACATTCAAAACAATTTTGAGTGTTTTCTTCCAATTTTTAACGTCTGTCTTTGCTTCGCTCATTGCTTTGCAAAATCCTTTCTGCTTCATAGTGTGTATGAAAATATCGCAGGGAGACAAATATTCATATTACATTATAACAACTTTTTATCAATTTGTCAATAATAAATAGATGGAAATAGTCAAAAAATTGTGTTTTTTTGAAATTTTCGCCCTTGCGCCTATGATAGCATAAGAAAATTGCGCCTTGCCGAGTGAGAAAAGACGATGCTCTCCCCGAAAAAACTTTGTGGTTTGAGCACGTTTTGCTCTTGACCTCCCTCATAGAGGGAGTATATAAAAATCCATCAAAACAGAAAGTCCGACGGGAGATCGCTCCCATCGGACCTCTGTTATTCGGCTTCGAAACGGCAACGTACGCCGCATCCTGCCCGCATCTGCGTCTGATGCGGAGAACGGCACCGTTCCGATCCTTTTTTCATTGTTTCTTTATGCGGAATAATTGCTTGCTTCCCATTCCAAACCAACGGTAATGCTTTCACCGGAAATCTCATTCACACAAGCCTCGTGCTGCCCTTCCAACCAGATCCGAACGATCACGGTTGTATATTGAGCTCCGGTATAATCGACGGTAAAGCACGTGGTGGTGTCCCCCGGCACGCGCGCCGTATCGGCGGCAAGCGTGGGAGTTCCCTCTCCGTTAACTGCCGAAATCGGCGAAACACCGGTAACCGTATCGTACTTGTAAATGATTGCAGCGGTTTCCGAGAGAATATTGCTCTCCCCGTCTTGAACCGTTCCATCAGCGTTGAAGGTGACAACACCCGTATTGCGTCCTGCCGACGTGATAGAAACGCGCACGCAATTTGCAATATCGGTAAGGCTTGCGGTATCGACTGTCATGCGGTTGAGATACATGGTCAAGTCGCTTGAAAGACTCGTTTGCTCGCCGGCTTTGATGTAGAGTGCGACCTCTGCATAATAGGTGTTGCTGTCGGCAACCCGATTGACCTGCGCGAGCTGAACCTCTCCGCGATTTCCGGCATCCACAATGCTACCGTCAACATCTATCCCGTCCGTTGCGGCGAGGGCAAAGAAAGTTACACCGTCCACGGTGGATGCAGGCGAAAAGCCGCCCGAAACCGCCGTATTTGCGGTAACCCCGTTTTCCCACGCGCTCGGATCGCTCGGATTAACAGAGATGAGCATGTTCGTTGGCGCCGTGCTTGTAACGGTCATTCCCGTGCCTTTCACGGTGGTGTTCATGGAGAACCATGCGTAAGTTGCCGAAGATACCAAGGCAAGGGAAAGAAGCAATATCAGCATTGCAGGGAGTATCTTGCGATGCGCCTTCAAGTTCATTGCTTTTTCCTCCTAAATGGGGTAGGGCTTGTTAACAATTACGCGGTAACAACGTTGAAAGCAACTTGAATCTCAAAGGTTTGACCAGCATTTGCATTTAAGCAATCGGCATCCTGACCTTCGATCCAAACTCTCAGCACGACGGCAATCTCGGTGCCATTCACTTTGAAGCAGTTTGCATTTGCAGTACCGGCATTATAAGATGCAACAGGGGTCACCGAAGTGGTGGACAAGGTAGAGAACAGAGTTCCATCTGCAGCAACATTAGAAGAAATCGCATTTGCGGCAGTACCATCGGTAGCATAGATAACGCTCTTTGCTTGAGAAGCAGCATCGGACGCAACACTGAGAAGCACTCTGACTGCCTTGCAAACGCCGTCTTTCTTATAGTAAGTTTGACCTTCCGTCAAATTCGTTCCGGCTTCAACAACGGTATAGACCGACCCGGCTTTCGTGTAGAAAGTATCGGCGGCAACACCCGTGTCCGTGGAAACCGCAACATAGGGACGATAAATCACAAGGTTGGAAAGAAAGACATCCGCAGGAGAAGTCTGTGCTTCGCTCAATTTGAGCCAGTAGGTAAAATCAGCCCAGTAACCATTTGTATTGTTGGCAAGAGCAACAACAGCCGTTTCGCCTTGAGAGGAGTCCTTTTGGAATTTTGTGGTAGATTCGGCAGGACCGCCGGCACCATTCGTTCCAATGTAGTTGCCGGAGTTTTCAATCGCATTGAAAAGCGTGCCTGCAACAGAAGACGCAGGGTAAAGTCTGCCGGTTCCAAAAGCCTCATCGGCTATAACATCATTTGTGAAAGTGCCGCCAGAGGTATTGCTGATGAGCAGGTTGACAGGGGTGGTAGCCGTAACGGACATTCCCGTTGCGGTAACGGTGGTGTTCATGGAGAACCACGCATAGGTCGAGGTGCCGAGCATGACTGCCGCGATCAGCAGCATGGCAAGGGCGGGGATCAGCTTTTTCATTGTCTTTTTCTCCTTTTTTTGATAAAAGATTTTTTTGATTTATCTTACACACCGCAAGCCGCCGCCCTTGGTGAGTAATTCGATTTCAGTTTCCGGCTGTCTGCTCTTCTTCGGCTTCCAAAATCTCCATTTGCATATCGATCTTGAATTCGCCGCCGATGATGTCGTCATTGCAGTCGGGGTCGTGACCTTCCAACCATACGACAATTGTATATTTGGTGATGTCACCAACTTGGAAATTTGCAAATTCGCCTTGCGCGATCGTGCTTCCCTTCCAGAACTCGGTGGTGGGAATGGTGCGGTTTCCGTTTTTATCCATATCCATTTCCACGCCTTTCCCATCCGTTCGCGTTCGTGCATAGGTGGTCGGCTCGCCGTTGACGTACAGTCGCACGCGAACGGCTTTTTCGATTTCCTGCGAAGCATTCTTGATTGCAAGCGTCCATCGGTAAGTGACCGCCTCCTGCCCCGCGTTCTTACAATAGAACGTGTATGCGAGGTAGTTCTTGCCGTTGTGTTCGCCGTCGATATTGTCAAGGTCATTCGGAAGACTCGAACCATCGATATTGGTAATGTCGACCGATGCTTTGGAATTCAAACGTGAAACGGGAGACGTAAAATCGGTGGTTTCCGAAAGCGTCAACGCATAGCGGACGTTTGCGAATTTATTGACCGAGACCGAAAAGCTTCCGTAACGGTCATACAGGATGGTGACAATATAGGTAATGATGAGGATCAGCGTGATGATACCGAGGATGATCGGGAGCAATCGGAGCATGATGCGGTACCGCTTGATCTCTGTTGCGGATCGGCGCAATATGGAAGTTCCGCTTTTTGCTTCGCGCTTCAATATCTCTCTTCCTCTCTTTGTGCCAGGGCTTGCGCAAGCGTCATGCGGTGCGCGCCCGGTTCGGTGGTTCCTTGATAAGACGTTGCGGTGATATAACCGAAACATTCCGCACGGTTCAACGTTCGGATCTGGTCGTCGTCCGCAATTCCGTTTGCAATGACTTCAAGCCGCATACTTTTGAGGAATTGCACCAAGCTCGGTACAACGTTCGGCTTGTTGCGGTCGTTCGTGAGCGCGGTGGTCTTTTGATCGAGAAGCACCATGTCCACGGGGATCGCCGTCAGCCGCGCGGTGGGGCAATCCACGGCGCCGCATCCCGACATGAGCGTTCGCACTTTCAGCAATTTCATGTCCAGAACCGACAGCCGCGCTTTCGCTTCCTTGCAGAAGAGCAACGACTGCGGGAACTCCAAGCAAAGCTTCGAGGGGTCCTTCAAGCCCGCTTCGGCGATGATCGCAAGCATCCATTCGTAGAGGTCAACGTTCATCGCGAGCGCCACGGGACACCGCACCGAGATCCATTCCACGTGCCGTCCCGCTTTCTCAAACTCGACGAGATGGCGCGCCGCTTCGAGGATGTTCCACTTTGCAAGGCGGATCCCCGTTTCGGTCAGGTTTGCGGCGAAGGAGAATTCTTCCTGCCGGATCACGCCCATGACCACGCTGTTCACAAACGTTGCGGTTCTGTACGCGATCGGCATTTTGGAATAGCAATCGTTGATCGCCGTGTATCGAAGCTCCAAGGGCGCAACCCCGGATTCGACCGTCGCTTTCACGTATTGCGCGTGCAGATCTTTTGTTTTGCTTTCCTGCATGGCAGTTCTCCTTTCGGTCGGATTCGGCGGTTTCAAAAAGAAAAACCACCTGCAACTCTCCGCTTGCGGAGAACGATTGCAGCTGGCAGACTTAAATTGAAGTCCCTGTAGCTTTGCGTCACAGCCTTTCGACTGTTTTGCCCTTTACAGAAATATGCAATTTTGTGTGTTTTTTTCCTAATACACGGACAGTATACCACACTTTTTTCGGTTTGTCAATAGTTTTTTGAAAATTTTTTTAATTTTTTTTGCGAACGCCGCAGGAGTGCTTCCTGCGGCGTTCGTTTGCGGTTCAGCGCTCCCACATGGGAACGCTGTGTTCATTGAGAAACAGCAGAAAATCGTTTCGGGGATCGGGCGCGAATAAAGGAACCCTTGATAATAATTGCATCCCATTTCTCGCAGCATTTCCACCATTTCTTCCGTCTCCACGCCTTCGGCAACCGATTTCATGCCGAGATCGCGGATCAAGCGCAGCGAATGCTGCAAAATCATTTTGGACGCGGGCTTTTCGCAAGCCTTCCATATAATACTCTTATCGATCTTGACGATTTCGAGCGGAAGCCCCGCGAGGTGATCCACGTTGGAATACCCCGTTCCATAGTCGTCCAGCGAAAACGCCATGCCGTTCTTCACGAGCGAGTCCATATTCTTCCCCATCACTTCCTGGTTATTCACGGCGGCAGTCTCCGTGATTTCAAGATTGATACAGTCGAGCGGAACGTCGTATGCCGCGAGCGTTCCCATGACCCATTCGGGAAGGTCTTTCTGCATACATTGCATGGCGGAAAGATTCACTTCAATATATTCTATGCCGTGCTCCCGCAAATTCTGTTCCTTCCAGAACCGACAAACCGATTCGAGCACGAACTCTCCAACCTGCGTGATAAGCCCGTTTCGTTCGGCAATGGGAATGAACTCATCGGGCGGAACAAAGCCGAGTTCGGGATCCTTCAAGCGCAAAAGCGCTTCGGCGGAGCGAAACCTTCCGCTCGCTTCTTCAAGGATCGGCTGATAATAGACTTTGAAATTCCCGTTTCGCAACGCAAGGCGAATGCTGTTGAGCACCTCGACCTCGCGCGTGACCTTTTTCAGATCGTTTTCCGACAAGGTCAAAATGCGTTCGCCCTCGTACTCCTGCCGCAGGGCGAAATCCACCGCCGTTCGCACTTCTTCGATCGTGGTGGCAACACCGGGAAACGGAAGAATTCGGAAGCAATAGGAAAGCGAAACTTCAATATCTTTATAATGCGCGTCCTCGGGGAACTGTTCGAGGAACGTGTCGATCACCGTTTCCTGCGGGTCGCCCGTCGTCAGGACCGCGAAATGGAAACGGTGGAGATAAAACACGTTTTTCTGCCCGAAAACGACAAGAAATTTCTCGATGAGTCCGTTCAAGAGCGACTCCTTTGCCGCGTCGCTCAAAAGCCGCCTCAAATAGTCCACGTTCTCCGGACCCACGATGACAACCGTGAAATTGCTCGACCCGATGTGGTTGGTCATGTAGTCGTAAAACGCGCGGTCATTATAACAAAAGGTATTGCCTTCCATGAAATCGCTCGGCTTTTCAAGCGAATAATAAATAGCCAACAACATCAGCGACATGGCAAAGGACGTGATCAAATAGCGCGGAAAAAGGATCTGCACCACTTCCGTCAAAACCATGACGACCACATACGAGAGAATGGAAACGCTCTGCGCGCGGTCGATCGTTTGCCGATAGCGAACGATCAAATAAACGGAAAGCAGAAGCATGGAAAACGACAACACATACAGCATGGGGAAGAGCGCGCCGTGCCGGTAGACGTTGTTTTCATCGAAATAGAAAATCCACGTTGTGAACGGCGAGAACATGAAAAGCACCGCTTCCACCACAACCACGACGCGACAATACATCGACCGCCACTCTTCCTCCACCTTTCGCTTTGTGATGGAAAGCACGTAGACATAAAAGATGATCACGCTGACCGTGTTGGAAAACAGATACAGACTGTTGACAATATAGTTAATCGGTCTCGGAACCACCGATGCATGGAAAACGGTGTATGCCCCCGCAATGTCAAACGCCGCGGCAAACAAGGCAACGAACATCAGCGTAACGAAAATGCGCCCCGAAACGGTGGAATATCCCTTGCGGGAAAGATACATGGTGAGTATCGTGCCAATGACGCACAACGCGGCGATGTCAAAATGAATGATATATTGCATTGGTAGGCTAACCTCGTGATTTCACTGAATTAGTCGGGCTATGAACGTTCTTCCGGCAAATCATTTGCGGTGGGATCTGCTGCCGCGATCGAGTCGGTCGCCATGCGGCGCTTCATTTCCGATTTCATTTGATACATATTTCTATCCGCTCGCTGGAAAAGTTCCGCAACATCCACGGGGTGGATCTCATCCGAATACGCATATCCCACCGCAACGCTGATATCCGCTTCACGTTGTCGCCGCTCGAATTCCTTGACCCTCTCCCGCAATTCCGCTTCGGTCACATCCTGCAAAATGGCAACGAACTCATCTCCGCCGATGCGAAAACAGTTCTGTCCCATTTCATCCCCGAAACATTTGAGAATGCATTGCGCGGCTTTTTGCAAAAGCATATCGCCCACAACGTGTCCTTGCGTATCGTTGGTGGGTTTCAGGTTGTTGACGTCAAATGAAAACACCGCCGTTGGCAAATTGCTCTTTTTGCGACGGATCAGCGAAATATACTGCTTCTCCGCCAAGCGGTTCGGAAGTCCCGTCAGCGCGTCCAGATGCGCGCTTTGGCGGAGATCGTCTTCCAGAATGGTTTTTTTCTCGATCATTCGGTCATAATGTTCCGAAAAGGATTTCAGTTCGAGAACTCCGTGCCGGATGTCGATCTCTTCCCCGTTTTGTACGCGCTGCGTCGCCCGCATTAAGGGGAGCAACAGCATGATATAGAGAAATCCCAGCACAAAAATCAAAAATGCGCAAAGCGCCGTTGTAAAAACGCCCTGTCCCGAAGTATAGCAATTGAGCATCTTCGAAAGCTCTTCAAATCGTTCGGTCGTTTTCGCAAGCGTTTCCCTGTGGCGTTCATCCACACTGTCCATCACGCGACCGCGAAGCGCGTAGCATTCCTCGCCGTGGAGCAATTTCGCGGCGGTCTCCCGCTGTTGCGCGGCGGTCATGCCGATTTCTTCGTCCGAAAGCGTCGCCGACATAATTCGTTGGTACTTTGCGCCTGTCAACTCCACCCCGCTTCCCAAAGCAAACAGCTTCATTGCGCGCGCTTCCAGTTCCACAAGCTCTTCCCACGGCGCGGGAGCACCCGTTTGTGCGGAGAGATCCTCCGCTTCGGAAGCCAACACGGAGAATTGTTCCGCGCGGTCGCAGAACGCTTCGGCATATTGGAGATCGCCCTCGGCAGCAAAGAAAAGCCCCGCCTGATCGGTCATCTTCGTCACGTTCCGTCGAAAATCGTCATATGTCTGCGTTGCAGTGATATATGCTTCCGAGTTCTCAAAAAGCTGTTTCTTAACGTGGTCGATCCTTGTGGAACGAAACACCAACGTCGCGTAAAGAAAAACGATGATTGCGGTTGCGGGAAGGATCAGCATATGAGCGGACAATCCCCGAAATTTGCGTATTTTTTTGGTTTTTTGCATTGTCAACCTCCAAAGAACTTGAAACTGAGGTATAAAAAACTATTATATTATATCATATCTATTTTCAAAATGCAATAGTTGACGACAGTTTTTTCAAAAAATTGAACAAAAAACTTTATCAGCCTTTGTCAATTCACGGTAATATTGGCAAAAAAGGACGCAAAACAGCTGTCAAGACCCATCGAAAATGTCGAAAAACACGCTTCGCGGCTCTCATTGCCCTCCGTTCCCGCTCCGCGGGAGCGGTGTTCGCAAGGATGGGTCACCAAAAGAGCCGCCCGCGCAAAAGCGCG
>JAGAEA010000044.1 GCA_017613355.1 Clostridia bacterium | reverse complement strand
TATCTGTCGTGGGCGTTGGATATTTGAGAAGGGCTGACCTTAGTACGAGAGGACCGGGTCGGACGCACCTCCGGTGCACCAGTTGTCCTGCCAAGGGCATAGCTGGGTAGCCGCGTGCGGTTTTGATAAACGCTGAAGGCATCTAAGCGTGAAACATACTTCAAGATGAGATATCCTCCCAACTTGATTGGGTAAGGTCACTTGCAGACTACAAGTTTGATAGGTCGGAGGTGTAAGCACGGTAACGTGTTCAGCTGACCGATACTAATAGACCGAGTGCTTGAACTGCAAAGGGAAAAGGAGAACGAAGAAACGGAAAACGGACGGCTTTCGCCGACCGAACACCGAAAACAACGTCCCCATCCCCTTTCGGTTCTCTACAAATGATTGATCGTTGAGTTTCGCTTGACTCTCTCCGAAACCTCATATGGTTTCACCTCCCTTTATTCGATTTTCTGTGGACAGAAGCCACAAAAAGAGAACCCTTCACGGGCAAATGACGTGAGGGGTTCTCTTTTTCTCCTTGGAACGTTAGCGGAATGCCGCGAACCTCCCTCCGCGAGGGAGGGGGACCACGAAGTGGTGGAAGGAGTAAAAAGAAAACTCCTTCCGTCACGCTCATAAATTCGCGTGCCACCTCCCCCAAAGGAGGAGGTCAAGGGCATGATACCCCATACTTCAAAAATCAAAACGGAGCTGACGTCTTATCGGGTCAGCTCTGTTTTTCATAGTATTTTTTGTATAATTCTTTTACTTCCTCGGCAAACTGCCGATCTTTTTCTTCCGCTTCGGGGTATTCTTCCAAAGAGAGTAATTGGCTTGGATTCAAACGAAGAATTTGACAGATTTTGCGAAGCTGATCTAAATTAGGCTCTTGCTCGTCGCGCTCGATTTTGGAATAGCTGGATTGGTTCATGGGGATTTGAGAGGCAACGTCGATTTGTCGCAAATCCAAGTCCTCGCGCGCGTTTCTGATTTTACTACCTATTTTCATGCTATCGTCTCCTTTCATGTTTTTATTATAATATTTTTTACTAAAACAGTTGACAAATAGTCTAAAACTATATATAATATATGATATAGTAAAAAAATGACTATAATCCGTAAAAAAGGAGAAAAGAAACAATAATGAAAAAAACAAAGTATCAAACTCCAAAAGCGGAGACGCTTCAATTTCGGGAAAATGATGTGATCGACATTTCCGACGAGGATCGGGAAAAGCAGTCGAAGAATAGAAAAGAAACAAAAAACCAAAAAGGGCAGTATCAAACTCCGAAGGCAGAGATTATTCAATTTCAGGAACACGACATTATCGGCATTCCGTAAAAAATGTAAAACACAAAGAAAAAATCTTTAAAAAATATAAAAACCCCTTGCAATTTCAAAAGTTTTATGATATAATACATTTTGTCTGTCGTGCATGGCACGACAATCGCGTTTTGCGGAATGATGTCAAAGAACATCAAATTAATGAAAACGAGGTACACGAACATGAAAGAGGGAATCCATCCGAATTACGAGAAGTGCATCATTCGATGCGCTTGCGGAGAGGTCGTTGAGACCATGTCCACCAAGGGCGGCGAGCAGAGAGTCGATATTTGCTCCAAGTGCCATCCGTTCTTCACGGGAAAGCAGAAGTTTGTTGACGCGGGCGGCCGTGTTGATAAATTCAAGAGAAGAATTGCGAATTTCCAGAAGTAATTTTGGGGACAAAAACAAAGGCAAGCGGCTGTGTGTGGCACGTCGCTTGCCTTTTTCAACCGTAAAACGATTCCAATTTGAAAGGAAAATTCCTGTTCATGGCTGAAAACAGAAATCGGAAAATCACGGAAAATACCCGCGCCGTGTTGGTTGGGCTCAACCTCGGAGAGGATCCGGAAGAGACCGAAAAGAGCCTTGACGAGCTTGAACGTCTGCTCGAAACGGCGGGCGGCGAATGTGCGGTCAAGGTCATTCAAACCAAAGAACATCCCGATCCGCGCACCTGCGTCGGTTCGGGGAAGGTCGCGGAGATCGCCTATTGGTGCGATACGCTCGAAGCGACGTTGGTCGTGTTTGACACCGAACTTTCCCCCGCGCAGATCCGCAACGTCGAGGACGCGATCGGCGGCGACGTCCGCGTGATCGACCGTTCCATGCTCATCCTCGATATATTCGCGCTCCACGCCGTCACGGGCGAGGGAAAATTGCAGGTCGAGCTCGCGCAGCTTCAATACACCGCACCTCGCTTGATCGGTCGCGGCGCCGAAATGTCCCGTCTCGGCGGTGGTATCGGCACGCGAGGGCCGGGCGAATCCAAGCTCGAATCCGACCGCCGCCACATGAAACGGCGCATTGCCGCGCTTGAAGCCGAGCTGGAAAATCTCGACCGTACCCGCCGCACCATGCGTGCCGCGCGAGATCGCAGCGGAACGCCGAAAGTCGCCATCGTCGGCTACACGAACGCCGGAAAATCCACGCTGCTCAATCTTTTGACCGACGCGGGCATCCTCGCGGCAGATCAACTGTTTGCCACGCTCGATCCCACCACGCGCAAGTTGACCCTTCCCGACGGAAGCGCCGTCCTGCTCACCGACACGGTCGGGTTTATCCGCAAACTGCCGCACCATCTCATTCGGGCATTCAAGTCTACGCTCGATGAAGTGGTCTATGCCGACGTGCTGATGATCGTGGTGGACGCTTCGGATCCCGAATACCGCGCACAGCTCGAAACCACCGAGACCCTGCTCGGGGAACTCGGAGCGGCGGAAAAACCGATGCTGTACGTATTCAACAAATGCGACCTCGGAGCCGACGCTTCCTTCCGAGCCATCGGGACGGGTGCGGCGAACCGAAGAACGGTGTCGATCTCCGCGAAAACGGGGCAAGGCGTTTCCATGTTGCTCGATCATCTGCAAGCACTTTTGCGGGAAGGGAAACGGCGGGTCACGTTCCGCATCCCGAATGCCGAGGCGGGCGCGTTGAGCCAACTGTATCAAACCGCCGTCGTCGAAACGGTCGATTACGGAGCCGACGCAATCACCGTCACGGCGACCGTGGATGCCAAAACGCACGGAATGCTCCGCCGTTTTGATCCCGCGTGGAAGGAGCCGAGCCATGAATGAAACGCAAATCGAAAAGCGCGTCACATTGGAACGCGAGGGCGTTTCCGAAGTTGAAGAAAAGAAATCGGTGTTTATCGGGCGGGCAAAACCCGTGGAAACCGAGGAAGAAGCGCTGGCATATATCAAGGAAATCAAGTCTCGCTTCGCGGACGCACGCCACAACGTTTGGGGCTACCGTTTGCAAGGCGACGTTGCCATGCGCTGTTCGGACGACGGCGAACCGCAGGGAAGCGCGGGCGTTCCCGTGCTGGACGTTTTGCGCAAAGCGGGTGTGAGTGACGCGGTCATCGTGGTCACGCGCTATTTCGGCGGCATCCTGCTCGGCGCGGGCGGCTTGGTGCGGATGTATTCGAGAGCGGCAAAGGAAGCCGTCGAACAGGCGCACGTTGTCGTAAAGGAGAAATGCACCGTTTGGGAGGTCGTCTGTTCCTATTCGGATCATCCGCGCCTGCTCGCCGAATTGTCGAAGTTCGGAGCCACGGCGGAAAAAACCGATTTTGCCGAGGCGGTCACGGTTCGGTTCACGGTTCGTGCCGCCGTGGAGAACGATTTGCTCTTGCGGGTGCGGGAAATGAGCGGGGGAAGTATTGTCCCTCGAAAGATCGGAGAAACCTTCCGAGCGATCGGATGATTTTTGAAAAACAAGATTTTTTCGCGAAATTTTTGCCGAAAAAGAGTGTTTTTGATTTTTTTTGCGTATATTATATTTGAATAAGAAAAAAGGAGATGCGAACATGGCAGCGATGCGCGACGTATTTTTGGCGCGGGAAAGGGAAACCTTCTCGAAGTACGCCTTTTTAACCGAAAACACGCGCGGACGAGACTACCCGTACGTTCCCTGCGAGATCCGAACCGAGTTTCAGCGCGACCGCGACCGCATCATCCATTGTCAGTCATTCCGAAGGCTGATGAACAAAACGCAGGTGTTCCTGGCGCCCGTGGGCGACCATTACCGCACGCGCCTGACGCACACCCTCGAAGTCACGCAGATCGCCCGCATCATCGCGAGAGCTTTGCGCCTGAACGAGGATCTGACCGAAGCGGCGGCGCTGGGGCACGACCTCGGACACACGCCGTTCGGGCACGCGGGAGAGGCTGAAATGCAGGAGCTCTATTCCAAGGACTTCACGCATTACCGCCAAAGCCTGCGCGTGGTGGAAAAGTTGGAGAACAACGGAAAGGGACTGAACCTGACGTGGGAAGTACGCGACGGCATCGTCAACCACACGGGCAGTCACATGGCGTCTACGCTCGAAGGTGTGATCGTCAAATTCGCCGACCGTATTGCCTACATCAACCATGACATCGACGACGCCTGCCGCGCGGGCATTCTCAAACCCGACGACATTCCCGCCGAGTTGCGGAAAGTCCTCGGAGAGACCCACGGGGAGCGGATCAACCGCATGGTCACGTCGGTCATCGTGGCGAGTACCGACCGCGCGACGATCGCCATGGAACCCGAGATCCGCGAAGCGACCGAAAAACTGCGCGATTTTCTGTTTGAATCGGTTTATACCAATCCCGTCGCGAAAGCCGAGGACGGCAAGGCGCGTGGGGTGATCGCGGCGCTTTACGGGCATTATTGCGCGCATCCCGAAAAAATGCCACCGCTCTATCGCGAAATCGCGGAGAAAGAGGGCGCGGGACGCGCGGCGTGCGACTATATTTCCTGCATGACCGACCGTTTCGCGATCGAAACTTATAAAGAACTCTACGTCCCGAAAGTCTGGCGGGTGTAAACGCCAACGGTCAAAACGAAAAAAGAAAGGGGGAAGAACCGCATGAGATTGCCCGAAAACTTTGTGCAGGAAGTACTCGACCGCACCGACATCGAAGAGTTGATCGGTCGGTACGTCACGCTCAAAAGAACCGGATCGAATTTGGTCGGACTTTGCCCCTTTCACAGTGAAAAGACCCCGTCCTTCACGGTGTCTCCGAGCAAGAATATGTTTTTCTGCTTCGGATGTCACGCGGGCGGGAGTGCGATCACTTTCGTTCAAAAAGCGGAAAATCTTGAATTTACCGACGCCGTCGCGTTCCTTGCCGACCGTGCGGGACTTCCCATGCCGAGGGAGACCGACGACGCGGGGCGGACAAGCGGTGTTTCGCGCAAGCGAGTGCTCGAAGCCAACCTCGAAGCGGCAAAATTCTTCCGAGCCTGCCTGTTTGATCCCGCCATCGGGAAAGCGGGCATGGACTATTTCAAAGGTACGCGCGGACTGACCGAAGCAACGATCAAGCATTTCGGCCTCGGTTTCGCGCCCAACACATTCGGAAGTCTTACCGACTACATGAAGGGAAAAGGATTTACCGACGAGGAATTGCAGACCGCGTTCCTCTGCGGAAAAAGTCAGAAAACAGGGAGATCGTACGACTATTTCCGCAACCGCGTCATGTTTCCCATCATCGATACGTCGGGGAATATCGTCGCGTTCGGCGGGCGGGTCCTCGACGACAGCAAACCGAAATACCTGAACACGTCGGACACCCCCGCGTTCAAGAAGAGCAACCACCTGTTCGCGCTCAACTTTGCGCGCCACAGCTGCACCGAGCGCATGATCTTGTGCGAGGGGTACATGGACGTCATCGCCCTGCACGCCGCAGGGTTTGAGTTCGCCGTGGCAACGCTTGGGACGGCGATCACACCTAACCACGCGCGAATTTTCTCGAAATACACGAAAAAAGTCATCATTTCCTACGACGCGGACGAAGCGGGGCAGAACGCCGCCAACAAGGCGATGCGGGTGCTCGGCGACGTCGGCATGGAAGTTCGCGTTCTGCGCATGAGCGGGGCGAAAGACCCTGACGAATACATCCGGAAATTCGGAGCCGACCGCTTCCGCCGATTGCTCGACGAAAGCCGGACAGGCTTTGAATATAAGTTGGAAAACATTTTGGGGAATTACGACCTTTCCGTCGGTCAGGAGAAGATACGGGCGTCGAGCGAGGTTTGCGAAGTCATTGCGGGCTATCCGTCTCCCGTGGAGCGGGAAGTGTATCTCCGCGAAGCCGCGAAACGGTTGGAACTGCCCGACGAGGTTCTGAAAAACAGCGTCGAACGCATCCGGCATAAACAGGCGGAAGCCTACAAGGCACAGCAAACGCGGGAAGTCCGCGCGTCGATCAAGCATTTCGGAGATCGCATCAATCCCGATTCCGCCAAAGACCCCAAAGCCGCGGCGGCAGAGGAAAACGTGCTGGGGTTGCTCCTTTTGTTCGGAGAGTACCGAAAGGAAGTCGTCGACGGGCGCGTTGGGCTCGAAGCGAGCGACTTTGTCACCTCGTTTCACCGTCGCGTGTTCGAGGCAATTATGCGGATGCAGGCGAGCGAAGAGGGATTCCGGTTCGCCATGTTGGGCGAGGACTTCACGCCCGACGAAATGGGCAGGATCCAGCGCATGGAAGTTGCCCGAAGGGAGCTTACCGAAAACGGACCCGAAGTGTTCCGCTTGGCGGCGGAGACCTTACGGCGCATCGCCGAACGAAACAGAAATCGGGAAAGCGACCTGCAATCGCGGTTGGATTATTTGAGAAAAGCAAAATTACATAAAGGGAAGGAACAAAACGAATGAGCAAGCGTCAAGAGGAAAAAGCAACGGTTCTCGAGGAAGAGATCGTCGAGGAAAAGGCCGAAAAGGAACCCGAGGAGCATGAAAAAGAGCATATTGACGTAGACACGCTGATCGAAAAGGGCAAAAAAGGGAAGCTCTCGCCGAGCGATCTCGACGACGCCCTGGAAGAAATGAACTTCGACGTGGACAGCATCGATAAGCTCTACGAAACGTTGGAAGACAACGGCATCAACTTCGACGGGGACTTTTCCAAGGACGAAATGAACGAAATCGAGAACGAGGTCGTTCAATTCGGCACAGGGGAAAGCCTGGAATATCTGCTTGAACAGGAGGGGCTTGCCACCGACGACCCCGTGCGCCTGTATCTCAAAGAGATCGGGAAAGTCCCGCTCCTGACCAACGAACGCGAAAAGGGACTTGCGGAGCGGATGATGGCAGGGGATGAAACGGCGAAAACCGAGTTGGTGGAAGCGAACCTGCGGCTCGTCGTCAGCATCGCGAAGCGTTATGTCGGCAGAGGAATGTATTTTCTCGACCTGATTCAGGAAGGAAACCTCGGGCTGATGAAAGCGGTTGAAAAATTCGACTATACCAAAGGGTATAAATTCTCCACCTATGCCACGTGGTGGATCCGCCAGGCGATCACGAGAGCCATCGCGGATCAGGCGAGAACCATCCGCATCCCCGTCCACATGGTGGAGACCATCCATAAAGTTTCGCGCTATTCCCGCCAGATGATGCAGGAGCTCGGGCGCGAGCCCACTCCCGAGGAGATCGCGGACAAGCTCGGCATGAGTGCCGACAAGGTGCGAGAGATCATCAAAGTCGGGCAGGATCCCGTTTCGCTCGAAACGCCGATCGGCGAGGAAGAGGACAGCCACCTCGGCGACTTCATTCCCGACGACGACACACCGTCCCCCGCGGAAGCCACGTCCACCAATATCCTGCGCGAGGAACTGGAAAAGCAGCTGCACACGCTCACGCCCCGCGAGGAGCACGTCATCAAATTGCGCTTCGGACTTTACGACGGACGCACACGGACGCTGGAAGAAGTCGGCAAGGAATTTGACATCACGAGAGAGCGCATCCGCCAAATCGAAGCAAAAGCGCTGCGCAAATTGCGTCATCCGAGCCGTGCGCGGCACCTCAAAGGCTTCATGGAATAAGAACCGTCGCTTTTCACAAGAAACGAACTTTCAATTTGTGGAATGAAACCGAAAAATCGGCGTTTCCAACGAAGCGAAAGAATGGTTTTCGTGCAATTTCACGATAAAAACCGAGCGTCAGGCGCCACCAAGCCACCGCTTTCCGTTCTCGCGCGCGTGAGCGCGCGGAAAGTGATAAAAATTTTACTTGACAGAAACGGGAAAAAGGTGTAAAATAAAGAGTGGATTATTTCAGGTTCTGCCACTGCGGCACGAAACCGAAACCAAACGGAGGAAACCCCATGAAAAAACGAATTTTGTGTTTTGTGATCTGCGCGGTCATGTTGCTCGCGGTCACACTCACGGGATGCAAAAAGAAGGAAGAAGACCCCGGGTATGAGCAAATTGCAACCACGCTCTCCATGTGGGTCGTCACGGAAAACGAACACGGTGTGGACGATGAGACCGCGAAAATCGTCAGCGACGCGATCAACTCGGTCACCAATTCGCGCTTCAAAGTCCGCTTGGTCATCAATTGGCTCACCAAGGACGAATATCGCGCCAAACTCGACCGCACTATTCGCGATTACATCGACGTCCGCGCCACCAAAGGCTACGGATCTTCGCCAACAACGGTTGATACCGCCGAAACGTCGATCGTCGAGGAACAGACCGAGGTCAACGAATGGGGCTTCACCGTGGTCAAATACCCCGCGTTGGAAGAGAACCAGGTTGACATCATCTATATCGAAGGCGAGGATATGTACCTCGACTATATCAATCGCGGTTGGCTCTTTAAAATGGACGACGAACTGACGAGTTCTTCCAAGAAGATCAAGGAATATGTCAACCCCTACCTGCTCTCTGCCGCCAAGCGGAACGGCGGGACATACGCCATTCCGAACAATCGCGCCATCGGCAGCTATACCGTCATGCTTCTGAACAAGGAGCTCATGGCGGAAACCGACATGGATGCCGTTTATAAACAGGGAAGGGTCAACGGGTTCTTTAACGAGAATGTTTATAACTATCTCGAAACCGTGCGGTTTAAAAATGATCCCAATGTGGTTCCGATCGCGTCGGAATACGAGGATTGTCTCAACCTGCTCGCACACTATTGGAACATCGACCCCGATACCCTCGAAAATCGGGAAGGGCTTTCCATCCTCGGGTATCGCTATGAAAATCTCGCGAACACCACGAGAAATACCGCGCTTCGGTTCGACAGCCTCTTTACCGATGAGAATTTCACCGATGCGGTTTTGAAACTCAAAGAGTATCAACTGGACGGCGGCTATTTCGGCGTGCCGACCGACACCCAAACGGCGGCGCTCACCATTAAGGAAATGAACTACGCCGAATATACAGCCTGCCTCGCGGAGAACTCGGAGTACTATCCCGTCATTCTCAAAAACCCCACCGTCAAAGCGGAGGATGTCTATGAAAGTATGTTCGGGGTCTGCTCCAAGACCAAGAGTACCGCACGTAGCATGGAAATTCTCACGTTCTTAAATACCAATTCGGATTTCCGCAACTTGTTGCAGTACGGCGTGGAAGGCGAAACCTACCGCCTCGAAACCGATCCGCTCGATTACACGCGCCGCTTTGTCGAGTTGCTTCCCGAGCATCCTTATAAAATGGACGTGTTCAAAACGGGAAATGCGTTTATCGCCTATCCCGAGCCCGGTATGCCCTATGACGAATGGGAGAACGGTCGGGAGCAGAACCTTGCCGTTCCGGGCGCCGATCCTCTGTTGGATTTGAGTTTCCGCTCGATCGCCGAAGCAAGCATTGCCGGAGCGGCCGCTCCGAGTGTCGGGAGCTCTGGCTATACCTACACCTACACGGGCGGATTGAGCCGCGAGATTATCGCGCAGAATTCCGCATTGAAGGAATGGCTCGATCAGTGCGATGCGAGAGGAAAGGGAACTTATGCCCTGATTACTTCCGAAACGTCGGGTCAGAATACGACTTCCTATTGCTACTTCTACAACAACGAGTATAGCGGAACCAGCACGGCAACCGACGGGGAAACCGCGATCTCGGTCAACTTTACGGGGAATACCCCCGGCAGCTCGCTCGGTATTCTTTCCATCTATTCCAGAAAAAATGTTGACCGCCGACTGACGGCAACCGTCAACGGAGTCGAAACGGGCGCTCTGTTCAGCAGAAGATATGCGCTCATCCCCACCGATCTGCTCAACACCGATACCTACAATATCCGCGTCAGCACGGGTATCAAAAAGACGTCCGTTGCCACTAACTCCGTCATTTGGAATTGGATCAAGAACGACTGCGCGGGAGCGGCAAACGGTGTTCCGCAGGTTCTTCGTTCCTCGGTCGTCATGGCAAACGGAAACGTCAAATATACGTATTTGGTCTACACGACCGGCATGACGAAGAACTATACGGTCACTGCCAATCCCACGGGGAGCGCAACGGAACTGAACCTCGAATTGCTGTTCGACGAATCGGGCAAAGCGCTCGGAACCAATGACGCGAAATACGCGCTGTGGCTTGTCACCGTGGAAGCGGAACCGTCCGTTGCGGTCAATTTCAGCATCAAGAAGGATGGAGCGGAGACAGCGCCGGTTGTTACCGATGCGGCACAAGATCCGCACTTCACCTATTGCGGAACGCTCGACGCCGATCTTGTCAGATATCTGGACGAGATCAACACGGAGCTGGTCACAAGGATCAATGCCTGCACGACCGTGGGTGAGTTGGAAGCACTCTTAGAAGAGATAAAATTACTGCTTACCACGCATAAAAATTTGGATGACATCCTCACGACAGCGAACTTCACCGTGCTTGCAGACTTTGTTGACACGTTGAATTTGAAAGATTTGAACTACGCGCTCCTGTGCGCAACGAGCACGGCGTCCGTCAACCATCTCGGATACGATGACGAGGGAGTAAAGACCGTCGATGTCACCCAGGATTATGTGAGCGGGGAAGCGTACGTTCTGCTTGATTCGCCGTTCAAGCTCTACAATGCGTGGTTGCAGTCCAACGGCTATATTCCCAAAAAGTAAAATCTCGGAATCCCAAAACCGACGGCGGGTTCTCTGCCGTCGGTTTTCTGTTCCGCGAAAGGAGAAACTTCCATGTTTGCAGATCAATCGGTGTCGTTTTCCGGGGTTCAGCCGAGCGGGAACCTGACCATCGGCAATTATCTCGGTGCCATCCGCAATTTCAAGGAATATTCGGAGAAGTATAAGACTTTTTATTGCGTGGTGGACGAACACGCGATCACGGTGCGGCAAGTCCCCGCCGACCTGCGCCGCCGCACCTATGAAACGCTCGCGCTCTACATGGCGTGCGGGCTTGACCCCGAAAAGAATACGCTGTACGTGCAATCCATGGTACATGAACACGCAGAGCTCGGTTGGATATTGAATTGCTTTACCATGTTCGGCGAGCTTTCCCGCATGACGCAGTTCAAGGATAAAAGCGCGCGCCACGCGGACAATATCAACGCGGGGCTTTTCACATATCCCGTTCTCATGGCGTCGGACATTCTGCTTTATCAAACCGACGTGGTTCCCGTGGGGGTCGATCAGGTTCAGCACGTGGAGCTGTGCCGCGACATTGCCAATCGGTTCAACCAACTTTACCCCGACACGTTCACCGTTCCCGAAGCGGTTTTGCCGAAGAACGGGAAAAAGATCATGTCGCTGGCGGAACCCGAAAAAAAGATGAGCAAATCCGACGAAAATCCGAACGCCGTGGTATATATTCTCGACGATCGGGACACAATCATCCGTAAGTTCAAACGCGCCGTCACCGATTCGGGAAGCGAAGTTCGATATGCTCCCGAGAAACCCGGTGTGAGCAATCTGATCACCGTTTATTCTTGCTTCACGGGGAAAAGCGTTGAGGAGATCGAGCGCGAATTTGAAGGAAAAGGCTACGGCGACTTCAAATCGGCAGTCGGAGAAGTGACCGCCGACGCACTGGCGCCCGTGCAGGAGCGCTATCGCGCGTTCCTTTCCGACAAGATGATGCTCGAAGCGCAAATGAAGAAGGGTGCGGAGGAAGCGTCGTATTATGCGCGCCGTACACTCGCGAAAGTGCAGAAAAAACTCGGCTTTGTTCAAATACGGTGAAAGATTCCCGAAAGAGCTACATCGCGATCCCGAAAGGGATGGGCGAACGTAGCTCTTTTTTGGGGAGGTAAAAAATGCCGATTGTGTTTCAAGCGACCGTTGCGTGGGCGGCGGCAAGTCTTTTGCTACCGCCTTTGATCGCCCTGTCGTGGCGCATCGGTGCGCTGGACGTTCCGAAGGATCGCCGAAGAATGCATCGCGACAGCGTACCGCGCATCGGCGGAGTGGCGATTTTTTTCGCGTTTCTTTTCGCCGTACTTCTTCGGGGAGACGGCGCGGGGCTGAAATATACTCTCGCGGGAGCGGCGCTCGTGTTTGCCGTGGGACTTGCCGACGACCTTTTCACGCTTCCCGCGTGGCTCAAATTGTTCTTTCAGCTTGTTGCGACGGCGTTTACCGTGGGAGGAGAGGGGACGGCCCGCGGAGCATGGACGTTTGCCGCCGTGTTCTGGGTCATTCTGCTTACGAATGCGCATAATCTGATCGACGGATTGGACGGTCTTTTCGCGGGCGCGGCGATCCTCGAAAGCGTCGGATTGGCGGCGATCCTCGCCGCAATCGGGCGACCCGTCGGTGCGCCGCTCTGCCTTGCGGCGGCGTGCCTCGCGTTTCGGGCAAAAAATCGGGCGCCCGCGAGCGTTTTCGCGGGGGACTGCGGATCGGGAACGGTGGGATTTCTGCTCGGCATGCTTTCGCTTCCCGCCTTTGGCGGCGAATGGTCGCTTGGGTGGTTGGCGCCTGCCTTGATTTTCGCATATCCCATCGCCGACCTGATCGCGGCGGTTTTGCGGCGCGTCCTGCGGGGAAAACCGCTTTTCGAGGCGGATCGGGGACACCTGCACCACCGCTTGTCCGCCACGGGGTTGGGAGCGGTCGCTGTCGGTCGGGTCTTGCTTGCCGCATGTGCCGCGTTTGTGGCGGTCGGCGTTTCCTTAGCGAGGGAGAAAGGGGCGTGGATCGCGGCGATCGTGTGTCTTGCGGCAATCGGCATTCTGCTCGTCTTGCGGCACTACGTTCTGCAACGTGCGGAAAACAAAAATGTTCCGAAAAAGGTTGATTTTCGGGGGAAAATATGATAAAATAAAACTGTTGAAGCGCGGCGACGGAAAAGCCGAATTTTCGGGAAAGGAAAGCTCTGTCATGTATCCGTATGAACTGTTTTGGGGACTGGACATTTACACGATTTTGATGGCGGTGGGATTTCTTGCGGGATTGATCCTGTTCCGCGTCCTTGCGGACAGAGCGAAAATACCCGCAAAGGTTCAAAATCTTTGCATCGTTTCAGCGCTTGTCGCGCTGGTCGGAGGCTATTTTGCCGCGGTGTTCACGCAGGCGATCTATAACGCGCTCGAAAGCGGACGATTTGTGATCTCGGGCGACACGGGAGCAACGTTTTATGGCGGACTGTTGGGCGGCATCGCGGCTTTTTTAGGCGTTTATGCCGTCGGCGGACGGGTGAAGGATCCCGAAAGTCCGGCAAGAAAACAGCTGCCGAGGGTATTCAACACCGGAGTTTGCGGGGTCGCGCTCGGGCACGGGATCGGGCGGATCGGATGTCTGTTCGCGGGATGTTGCCACGGGCACGAAACGCAGGCATGGTACGGCGTCCCGAATGTCGATCTCGGCGTCAAGACCGTCCCCACGCAACTGTTTGAAGCGATCTTTCTGTTTGCGCTCTGCGCGTTTCTCGTGGCAAGGGAAGTGCGTGGGAAACGGCAAAATTTTGCGTTCTATTCTCTCCTCTACGGTGCGTGGCGGTTTTTCATCGAGTTTTTCCGCGCCGACGATCGGGGAAAAACCATCGTTCCGTTCCTCGCTCCGTCGCAGCTCGTCGCATTGGTGTTTGTCATCGCCGGCGCGGTGTGCCTTGTTCGCGGCGCGGTGAAGAGAAGAGGACAAGACCATGAAGAATGATCGCGTGCTCCGAATCGTCGTGTGGGTCGCGTTGGCGGTTCTTGTACTGATCTACATATTGGATCCGACCAAGGGAATGACCGATCCGACCGCACGGCAGTTGGCAAAATCGACCGTGCTGCGCGCGGCGGCGATCCCCGTGCTCGTTTGCTGTGCGTTGATCTTGCGGGTGCGACTGTTCGCGTCGCCGCACGTGCGGCATCTCGCGTTGCTTTTGCCGGCGCTTGCCGTTGCGGTCGATAATTTCCCGTGGATCGAGGCCCTCACGGGAAGCGCAACGCTCACGGGTGGGAATTTGATCGGATGGATCGTTCTGTCCGTTTTGTGTATCGGCATCATGGAAGAGCTCGCGTTTCGCGGCATTCTGCTCCCGCTCCTGTTGAGCCGCTTCGGGAAAACAAAGCGGGGAATGTTTCAAAGCGTTGTTCTTTCCTCGGTCATTTTCGGGTTGGTACATCTTTTGAACCTCATTGAAGGTGCGGGCGTCGTGCCAACGCTCCTTCAAGTCGGCTATTCCATGCTCACGGGTGCCATGCTCGCCGTCCTCCTCCTCGGAACGGGGAACATCGTCGGTTGTATTGCGGTACACGCCGTGTTCAATTTCGGCGGGGCGGCGGTCGAGTATCTTGCCGAGGGACAGGTGTGGACGGTTCCCGCTATCGTAACAACGGTGGTATTATCGATCTTTGTGGCGGCGTGGATGATCGTTTCCTTTTGCCGTATGGATCCGCAAAAAATATCGTTTTTTGACGACACGCCCCGCAAAAAAACAACAGAAGAAGGAGAATGAACCATGTCGGAGACCGTTCGGGAGACCATTGAAAAACTGCGGGCAAAAATTCTCTATCACGCAAAGAAATACTACGTTGAGGACGCCCCCGAGATTTCGGACTACGACTACGACATGATGTATGCCGAACTGTTGCGGTTGGAAGCGGAGCATCCCGAGTTGGACGACCCCGCCTCTCCCACGCACCGCGTGGGAGGAAAACCGCTTGAAAAGTTCGGCAAGGTCACCCACGCGGTGCAAATGAATTCCCTTTCGGACGTGTTTTCGTTTGATGAGTTGGAGGAATTTCTCGACCGTGTGGGAGAGATCATCGAAAAGCCGCTTTATTCGGTAGAGCCGAAAATCGACGGACTGTCGGTTTCGCTCCGCTATGAGAACGGTGTGTTTGTGCAGGGTGCGACGCGCGGCGACGGATTTGTCGGCGAGGACGTCACGCAGAACCTGAAAACCGTTTTTTCGATCCCCATGAAACTTCCCGAGCCGCTCTCGTTGACCGTGCGCGGCGAGGTCTATATGCCGCGTGCCAATTTCGAGCGGCTCAACGCGGCGAGAGAAGCGGGGGGGCAAAGTCTTTTTGCCAACCCGCGCAACGCGGCGGCGGGGTCGCTTCGCCAGCTCGATCCCAAGGTGACCGCCGAGCGACGATTGGATATTTTCGTGTTCAATTTTCAGGAAGGCGCACTTTGGACGGACGGGCGCACGCCCGCATCTCACACCGAAACGCTGAACCGCCTCGCCGCGCTCGGCTTCCATACGCTGGAAAACACGACCACGGCAACCGCGGCGGGGGAGATCGAAAACCAGATCGACAAACTCGGAAACCTGCGCGAATCGCTCTCCTATGACATCGACGGCGTCGTCATCAAGCTCGACTCGCTCGCCGACCGCAGGATCGTCGGGGAAGGAACCAACACGCCGAAGTGGGCGGTGGCGTATAAATTCCCGCCCGAGCAGAAGCAAACCAAATTGGAAGATATTTCGATCGCCGTCGGACGGACGGGGGTCCTCACTCCCACCGCCGTGCTTGCGCCCGTGCGTCTCGCGGGGACAACGGTATCGCGCGCGACTCTGCACAATGCCGAGTTCATCCGCGAAAAGGATATCCGCATCGGCGACGTCGTAACGGTGCAAAAAGCGGGGGACATCATTCCCGAAGTCGTCAGATCTCATCCAGAACTCCGCGCGGGAAACGTACCGCCTTATCGGATGCCCGAGCGGTGCCCGTCCTGCGGCGAACCCGTGTTCTATGACGAGGACGAGGGCGCGGCAACCAGATGTACCAACAGTAAATGCCCCGCACAGCTCTCTCGCGGCATCGAACATTTCGCGTCGAAGGACGCAATGGACATCGACGGCATGGGACCGCAGGTGGTGGAAGCCCTGCTTGCCAATCACCTCATCGTGGACGCCGCCGACCTCTACCGCCTCCGCGCGGAGCAGATCGCCGATTTGGAACGGATGGGCGAAAAGTCCGCCGCGAACCTCATCGGAGCGATCGAGCGGTCGAGAAGCGCGGGGTTGGAACGGTTGATCTACGCGCTCGGCATCCGCAACGTGGGCGAAGTTGCCGCCGCGCAGTTGGCGCAGCATTTCGGAACGCTCGAAGCCTGTATGAAGGCGACAAAGGAAGAGCTCTGCTCGCTTTCGGACTTCGGGGAAGTCACGGCGGATTGCGTCGTCAACTTTTTCAGCCACCCGCAGAACATCGACCTTTGTGAGCGCCTGATCGCGGCGGAGCTGCTCACCACTCCCGTCAAACTGCCGCAATCCGACCACCTCGCGGGAAAGACGTTTGTTCTCACAGGCACTCTGCCGACCCTGACCCGCGACGAAGCGAGCGAACGGATCAAAAATGCGGGCGGGAAAGTTTCGGGATCGGTTTCCGCGAAAACGACCTACGTCGTCGCGGGAGACGCGGCGGGTTCCAAACTCACGAAAGCGCGCGCGCTGAATGTTCCCGTGATCGACGAGGAAGAACTTTTGCGGATGTTGGAAAGCTGAATAAAAAACAATGGAAAAGGGATCGCTTCAAGCGATCCCTTTTCTGTACGATTTTATAAAATTACGATCACGAAGCGGCTTTGATGGCGGCTTTCGTTCCGAAATAAATCATTTTGCCGGACTTTTTGATTTGCCAATCGGTGTCTTTATCCTTGTTTTGCTCTTTCGCGTAACCTTCAACCTTTTCCCAAGCGTCGTTCGCGGCGTCTTTGCTGCTGAAATAGATGACGGTTACGGATTCGGTTTTCTTTTCGTCTCCTTTTTCTACGACCTTGGTACCGGTAACAACGCTGTCAACACCCTTAATACCGAGAGCGGCGAGGCCGAGAGCACCGAGGTAATCGGACTTGACCGCAGTGTACTCTTTTGCTTTGAGGGCATCCACTGCCTTGTCGGGGTCTTTCTTCGGGGCACAGGAGGTGAGAGCCAAGGCGAGCATTACGAACGTGAGAACAAACGCGAGAACTTTGAGGGCCTTTTTCATGGTCATATCTCCTTTTTGTTGATTTGATCGGGTCTCGGTTGGGAGAACCTGTCAACCACATTATAACAAATCTTTTTTTCCATGTCAACAGTTTTCCCGAAATTTTCCCATCGATACCCGAAAAAATAAAAAACGGAAAAATCAAGCGCGGATTAATTTGCGAACGGCTGCCAGCGCCACGCGAATCGCGAGCGACGTGTCAAAGGACTTGCATTCCACCGTGTCGAGCCCCGCAAGCACGCGCTCCTGATTCCAAATGACGTGGAACACCGCGCCCGTAGCGATTCTGCGAGCGGCGCCCACCGTGAAGAGAGCGGAAGCTTCCATTTCGCTTGCCAGCACGCCGAGCCGTTTCCAGGCTTCCCATTGTTCCGAGAGAGCGACGGCGGTCGGCATCCGTTCGGGAGAGTGCTGACCGTAGAACGAATCCTTGCTTTGAACGATTCCGACATGGTGACGAACGCCGAGCTCCTTTGCCGCTGCCGCGAGTGCAAACAGAACGTTTGTGTCGGGAACGGCGGGGAAAGCGGGCGGCGCGTATTCATGGGAAGTCCCATCCTGACGAACCGCACCCGAAGCGATCACAATGTCGCCGCTTTGCACGTCGGTCGCAATGCCGCCGCAGGTACCCACGCGGATGAGAGCTTCCGCGCCGCAATCCGCGAGCTCTTCGGCGGCAATGGCGGTTGAGGGACCGCCGATCCCCGTGGAACAGACCGTTACAAGCTGACCGTCGAGCTTTCCGTTCCAAATCGTGAATTCGCGGTTGGAGCCCACAAAGCACGGGTCGTCCAGTTCGCGGGCGATCTGCTCCACGCGCTCGGGCGCGCCGGGCAAAAGGCAGTATTTTCCCACAAGACCTTTCTCGGCGGGAATGTGAAACGGCTTTTCAACGAATTTCAGCATGGCGGTACCTCAATAAAACGTAATGGTGTAGGCGTGCGTTTTGCGTTCGCCTGCCGCAAGGCGTAAAAAATCGGGGCGGGCGGAAAATTCGACCGTTTCTCCCTCATAGGCGGGGAGACTGCACCACGGCTCGATGCAAAGAAATTTTGCGTCGGGGACTTTCCAAAAGCCGAGGTACGGGAAATCGGGGTAGGAAAGCGTCACGAGCGCGCGGTCGCCTTTCCGGAGCGTGACCGTGTCTGGCATTTCACAAAGGAAGAAGGAACCAACGGAAAATTGCGCCTCGGAGAGCGGGATCGTGTCACCGTTCTTGATCGGAAAGGGGGACGACCCGCCGACGGGATAGCAGGCGTCGGCGGTAAAATCGACTTGGCGAATTGCTTGCTTTTTCGCAAAACGGGCGGAATACTGCTCCGTCGGGGCGTCAAGGGTAAATCCGGGGTGCGCGCCGTAGGCGTAGTACATCGTTTTTTCGCCTGTGTTGACCACAGTCGCTTCAACGGAGAGCGTCAGACCTTCCAAACGGTAGCGGACTTCCATGCGGAAGGGGTAGGGATAGCGTTTGATGGTATCCGCGTCCGACACTTCGGTAAAAACAATTTCGGCTTCGCCGATTTTTCGAGCGGCGGCGGTGCGATCCCGAAAGAACCCGTGTTGGGGAATGTCGCAGGGAATGCCGTCGGCGGTCGCTTTTCCGCCGTAGATGCGACCGCAAAAAGGGAACAGAACGGGGGAACGTCTGCCCCAGAACGCGGGATCGCCCTGCCAGATGCGTTCCTTCCCATTGGCATCGATCACCGATTGCAATTCCGCGCCGAAATCGGAGACCGAAACCGTCAAAACGTCGTTTTTGATCGTGTAAAGCATAAAGCACCTTCCAAAATTTATTCTAATTCATTTTAACATATTTTTTCGCATATTGCAAGCGATCCCGCGCAAAATAAAAGAAAAAACGGAGCGATAAAATGTCACAGGGAGTGATGCGCCTGCGGGCGAAAATATGCGCGGCGGCGTCAGCCGTCGGCAAAAAGGAAACGGAAGGACCGCTCGGAAGTTTTTTCGACCTGCGCGATCCGACCGACCGATACGGTCAGAAAACGTGGGAAGCGTCGGAGAGCGAAATGCAAAGGCAGGCGCTCGCGTTGGCGCTGAAACGGGCGGGATTGACCTCGAAAGAGGTGGGATTGCTCTTTGCGGGCGATCTGCTCAACCAATGCGTCGCGTCGGCATACGGACTGTTGGAGTATAACATTCCGTATTGCGGGATTTACGGCGCTTGCTCGACTTCGGCGGAAGGAATTTTGCTGGCTTCGATCGCCGTAACGGGGAAGAGCACGGAATGGGCGGCGGTGGTTACCTCGTCGCATTATTGCGCGGCGGAACGGCAGTACCGAACGCCGCTCGAATACGGCGCACAGCGAAGCCCGACCGCGCAATGGACGGTCACGGGCGCGGGTTCGTTCGTCGTCGGGGCGGAAACCCGCGATGGCGTGCGCGTCACGCGCGGGGTCGTTGGTATTCCGCGGGACAGCGGCGTTCGCGACACGGCGAACATGGGGGCGGCAATGGCGGGAGCCGCCGCCGACACGCTTTTGCGCTTTTTCCGAGAAACGGGCGAAACACCCGAGGCGTATGACCGCATCGTTTCGGGAGACCTCGGCTACGAGGGCGGCGCACTGCTTTGCGACCTGATGCGAGCCGAGGGGATCGACATCCGCAGGCAATATGAAGATTGCGGACAACTGATTTACGACAGAAAAACGCAGGACGTTCACGCAGGCGGGTCAGGGTGCGGCTGTGCGGCGGTCACATTGGCGGGGTACCTGTTGCCGCGATTGCGAAAACGCACCGACAAACGGATTTTGTTCCTGCCCACGGGAGCCATGATGAGTCCCGACAGCGTTAAGCAGGGGCGAACCATTCCCGCCGTGGCGCACCTTGCGGAATTGGAGGGGTAATAATGGAAATTTTCATTGCCTGTCTGCGGGCGTTTCTGGTCGGGGGCGCGTTTTGCGTTGTCGCCCAGATTCTGATCGACAAAACGAACCTGACCCCCGCGCGGATTTTGGTGATCTACGTGGTCGCGGGCGTTATCCTCGGCGCGGCAGGGCTTTACAAACCGTTGATCGACTTTGCGGGCGCGGGAGCCACCACACCGCTCACGGGGTTCGGCTACCTGATTTCCAAAGGCGTGCGCGAGGCGGTGGATGAAAAAGGGCTGCTCGGCGCGTTGACGGGCGTGCTGACCACTACTTCGGGTGGGATCGCCGCCGCGCTCGTGTTCGGCTATTTGACCTGCCTCGTTTTCAAAGGAAAACCGAAGGTGTAGGATACGAGCGTGGAAGAGGGAAGCGGTGCTTTTTCTTGAAAGAAAAAGCACCGCTTCCCAAGGTTTATTCTCCAAATAGCTTCTTCGGGTCGATCAAGGAGTGACCGCAGTGCGCGCAAACGGTGCATTCGGGGTAGAAGTGACCGCAGGCGGCGCAAAGGAAGGATTTTTGAGGGTCGAGCGTCGGGTTTCCCGTGGTGTCCTCGTCAACGGAAAATTCGGGACGTGGAATTCGGATCATGCGGGTAGGATCGGCGATCGGATAGGGAAGCCCCGCGATGTGGCAAATGTAGTTGCCTTCATGGTAGTAGAGATAGAAGCCGGTCTTTTCTTCAAACCGGATGTGACGGAGCTTACCGGTCGGTGTGCGGACACGCAGAGACGTATTGAGGCGGAAACCGTAGGAGATCGACTGACCCGCGCCCGGATCTGCGGAAGCGGAATAGCTGTGGGAAAGCCCCGAACGGACGATTTCGCCCTCGAAAGAACGGTCAAAAAAGAGCTGCGGAATACGGAAAAGCAGAACCCCGCTCACCAATGCCGCAAGAACCCATGCCGCGAGACGCCACCCCACAATGGGCGGCAGAACGGAGACTTCGTGGGACTGATTGTAAGCCAATGCGCCCCCGACCAGGAAAGCAACCCAGATGAAGCAAAGCAGGAGACGAACGGCAATGCGGCGACGCACATAGCGAAGCAGGTCGCGGTTTTCGGGAGGAATACGGTTCATAGGCGACTCCTCAAAGCAAACGCTTTTGAATGAGACGAACCGCGAGGCGGAACAAGGGGCGCGGGAAGCGGAGCGCATAGAGCTCGAAAAGCGTGGTGGCGCGGTTAACATGACGAAGCGAACGCAACCGACGGAATGCCCCTTTGCGGCGCTCGAAATTGTCGCGGCGAGCGTCTCCCCAACGGCGAGCCTCGATCAGCTCGGGGAAATCCGCATAGCGGGAAAACTCGGTGAGACGGCGGTCAAATACCAAAATTCTTTTTTCATAATAGTCGCGTTTCGTGCGAACCCCCTGCATCACGCCCGTTTGATTGCCGCCGTAAACGCGGTAACGCATCGTCGGTTCGGGCAGGTAGTCGATGGCGCCGTCGCAAGCGGCGCGGTAGGCGAGGTAATGGTCGTGAATGATCCCTTCGGGGAAAGGAAGGTAGGTCAGCGCGCGCTCGCGGGAAAGCAGCATCGTGCAACCGAGCGCGAAATTGCGGTGCAAAAGCGCGGGAGCAAGTCCCGTACCGCGCAGAAAGACGTGGCGCTTCCGATGCGCGGAGATCAGGGGGGTAAGCGCGTGACCGTCCGCGTCGATCACAGCGACTTCGGAGCAAACCAGAACGGGCGAGAGCGGACTTTCTTCCAAAAGCTTGACCGAGCGGGCGATCTTGTCCGGGAGCCAGATGTCGTCCTGATCGCAAAAGGCGACCAGATCCTCGCGAGCGTCCTCGACCAGCGTGGCGAACGTCGCGTTGGAACCCATGTTGACCGCGTTGCGAAGAAAGGTGTAGGAAACGCGAAGCAAATGCTCGGCGAGGAAGGCTTCCAAGTCCGAGGGAGAAGGAGAGGCGGAAGCGTCGTCACGAATGTAGATATGCAAATTTTCATAGGTCTGCGCATCCAGAGAATCCAAAAGTTCTCCGAACCAATCGAGCGGGGGATTATAGACCGCGAGCAGGATTGCCACAGATTTTGCTTCCATGAGAACGTCTCCTTTCTCTGTATGTTACCATTCTAACATATTTTCACAATAAAATCAATACGTATTTTCAAATTCCGTCGATCGAATTTTGCAATTCCGACAAAAAACGATGCAAGAAGGAACGGGAACCGGTTCCATCTTTTTGCCCAAAAACGGAAAGACAAAGAAAGAAAAATGCGCGAAGTCCCCAAAACTGTCAAAACCGTATTGACAAGTAAAATTTTTCGTGATAAAATAAATGGTGAATTTTGCGAAAAAAGGGGATGTTGAAATGAATTTTTTCGATGAACTCGCAAACTACGATGCAGAGGTCGCCGATGCCTGCTCCGCGGAGTTGGCGCGTCAGCAGAGGAACATCGAATTGATCGCTTCCGAGAATATCGTTTCCAAGGCGGTTCTTTTGGCGGCGGGAACGGTGCTCACCAATAAATATGCCGAAGGGTTCCCCGGCAAGCGTTACTACGGTGGTTGCCGGTGCGTGGACGTGGTCGAGGACATCGCCCGCGAGCGCGCCAAGAAACTGTTTGGAGCCGAGCACGCGAACGTCCAGCCGCATTGCGGTGCGTCGGCAAACCTTGCCGCGTTCTTCGCGTTCCTCGAACCCGGGGACACGGTCATGGGCATGAACCTTGCCCACGGCGGACATCTTTCCCATGGTTCTCCCGTGAATATTTCGGGTAAATACTTCAACATCGTCCCGTATAGCGTTTCCGACAAGACCGAAATGATCGACTACGACGAAGTGCGCCGCATCGCGCGCGAATGCAAGCCCAAAATGATCATTGCGGGTGCGAGCGCATATTCCCGCATCATCGACTTTGCGAAATTCCGCGAGATCGCGGACGAAGTCGGCGCCTATCTCATGGTGGACATGGCGCACATCGCGGGATTGGTCGCGGCGGGACTGCATCCCAGCCCCGTGCCGTATGCCGACGTGGTGACCACCACCACGCACAAAACCCTGCGCGGACCGCGCGGCGGCATGATCCTTTGCGCCGAGAAGTACGCGAAGCAGATCGACAAAGCCGTGTTCCCGGGTACACAGGGCGGACCGCTCGAACACATCATTGCCGCGAAGGCGGTCGCGTTCGGAGAGGCATTGACCGACGATTTCAAAGCCTACCAGAAGCAGATCGTCGTCAACGCGAAAACGCTTTGCAACGCTCTGAAGGCCGAGGGCTTCCGCATCGTTTCGGGGGACACGGACAACCATCTCATGCTCCTTGATCTGCGCCCCTTCGGAGTCACGGGCAAGGAGATGGAACACCGCCTCGACGAGGTACGCATCACCGTCAATAAGAACGCCATTCCGAACGATCCCGAAAAGCCGTTCGTCACGAGCGGGATCCGCGTAGGCACCCCTGCCGTCACCACGCGCGGCTTCAAGGAACCCGAAATGCTCCAAATTGCCAAATGGATGAAACAGGTGGCAACCGATTTTGAAGGAACTCGCGAAACCATTCTTTCCGAAGTCGAAGACCTTTGTAAAAAATTCCCGATTTATCAGTGACGATATAAAACTTTTCCGGGGCTCTTCTTTATTCAAGGTAAGAATGAAGCGCCCCGCCCATCAAACTCTCATTCTCGAAGAAAGAAGGAGCGCAGAAAAACGCGCTTATTCTTGTTCGGCAGAGGAAGTTTGAAGGGGATCCCGCTTTTTCTTACAAGAAAAAGCGGGATCCCCTTCAAGGTGTTTCAACCGGACTTTATTTCCCGAAGTATCTCTTCAAAAGACCGGCAAAGGCTTTGCCATGGCGGGCTTCGTCTCTTGCCATTTCGTGAACGGTGTCGTGAATGGCGTCG
>JAGAEA010000043.1 GCA_017613355.1 Clostridia bacterium | reverse complement strand
TATCGATTTCGAGGACATTCCCGAGGATTGGGTCTGCCCCCTCTGCGGTGCTTCCAAAGAGGATTTCATCATTGAAGAAATCGAAGAAGACGAAGAGTAAACCAAAAACGGAGCGCCCCGCGTAAAGCGGGGCGCTCCGTTTTTTTCGGATGTTCAGAGCGCGGCAAAAATGTGGAGATTGCGAACGTCGGGGTCGGAAATTGCGTCGTTGACCGAATAGGCGTGCTTTTCAAGGTCGCCGCAAATCGCTTTTGTCAAACCCTGTTCCGTCAGTTCCGAGATGACCATGGAAGCGATGTCCTCGATCACAAGGTATTTCGTTTCAGCGAGGTCGCCCGAATTATCGGAGCTTATGAGAAATTCCAATGTTTCCGCGAGACCAGAAAGCTTCGGAAGTTCCCGTATGGCGCGGAAGCTCCATTTGTAGTAGGGCATATAGGCACGGTTGAGCAGAAAGACCACGTTCATCGCGGATTTGGCAAACTCGATGGCGGCAAGCTGTGCCGCACCCGTTTCGCCGTGGGAAAGACAGCGGTTGTAGTTGTACTGTCCCGCCTGCGCCATGAGGAGCAGATTTCCCGCGAGTTTTTTCAGACGAATGTCTTTCGGCATTTCCGAAAGCGCATTGCGGATGCCCGAAAACAGACCGAGATCGTCGCGGAACACCTCGCCGTTGGTCGCTTCGGCAAGCGAAAAGGAGGGAAGCGACAGCCATTGCGCCGTTGTGAGTACGCCGTCGCGGGAGCCGACTTTTTCCTTGTAGAAATCCCCGATGCGGATCACGCCGTGGCGGTTTCCGCCAACGGGATTCATGGTCTGTCGCCGAACGCCCATGTATTCTTTCGGGAGTTTTGCGTATGCCCGCTCCAAGCGGAAGCAGAGTTGACGGTCGATCACTTCCTCGTCGGGGATGAACAGGCAAAATCCGGGCTCAAAATCGTGGTCGCGGGAGATTTCGTCGTCAAATCCGAAACATTCCGAGCCGCTTCCCGCAAGACCGACCGCGATCAGCGATACCAATTCGGGGAACTGTTCGCGGAGCATCGGAGCGCCGTATTCTTCGTAAAAGCCGCGTGCAAGCTCAATTCCCGTCATAAATCGTTTTCGCCCTTTCCGTCAGTTCCGCCGCGTAGGCGAAATGACCGTAGTAGCCGAAGGTCGGCGCGCATTTCTCGCAAACGAAGGCATAGTTGCCGTCATGTTTTAAGTCTTTTTTGTCCAAAAACTCCCGCGCGGAGAAAAGGCAGGCGTCGATCGCCTCGGCGGCGTTTTCCAACCCATGTTCGACCTCTTCGAGATTGGCGAGATTGAGGTAGGTCACGGCAACTTCCGGCTCGCCGCCCGCCACGGAGGACATGATCGAGATGGCTTTTCGGTAAAGCTCCCGTGCTTCCGTAAACCGACCGAGATCGGTCAGCGCAAGTCCCATGTTGTTGTAGAGACCCGCGAGCAGGGGATCGCTCGGTTTGAGGTTGGCTTCACAGATCGCGCACGCCTTCTCGAAATAGGGAATTGCGTCCGAAGCCATGCCGAACGCTTTGCGAACGGTTGCGGCGTTGAGGTAGGCGGTCCCCGCGCTCACGGAGTTGCCGATGCCGATTTGTTCCGCAAGAGAAAGCGCGCGGTCGGCGTTTTCCATGGCGGCTTCCCGACGACCGAGCTTTCGGTATAACCCCATCAATTCGTTCCGAATTTGAAATTCGCCGCGCAGATCGTGCCCGAGTTCGGCTTCTTTGAGCCAATAAAGCAACAAACGCTCTGCGCCTTCGTAATCATTCCGACCGAGAAAAGCATCCAATTTTTCGATCACACGCGCGGAAGGAATGGAGCGAACAGGCGGTTCTTTTTGGTATTGATCGGTGCAGAAGGGACATTGCGGATCGGTGTAGTCTTCTTTTGTAAAGGATGTTTTTTCATCCATGACCGTTCTCCTTTCCGTTTACAGAACGAATGTTTTGACGGCTTTGACCGAACTTCCTTCCTCGGTTTCCGTCACCTCCCCGAGCGCGAAAAAGACGCCCGAAGCGTTCAGGAGCCGAACGCGGGTACCGATGGAATAATCGACTTTGAGTTTGCTTTGCAACACGGCGCAGCCGCCGCGCAGCAATTTTTCGTGGAAACTCTGCAAACGAACGGCGGGAAGCTCCCGAAAGAGCAGATCGAGAGGGAGCAGGCAGGAAAGGCGTTCGGACTCGTCCATTTCGGTCAGCTCGTCCACCGTGTGCGCAGAGGAGAGGGAAAAACCGCCCGTTTCGGTGCGGCAGAGGCTTGCCATGGTTCCCCCGCAGCCGAGCGCCGCGCCGATGTCCTCGCAGAGCGTGCGGATGTAGGTTCCGCCCGAGCAGGTCACTTCCAGCCGATAGTCGGCGGGCGGGTCGGTCGGCGTCGCTTCGAGACGGTACACGGTGACGGGACGCGGTTTGCGTTCCACGATTTCACCGCGCCGCGCGAGATCGACGAGCTTGCGCCCGTTGATTTTGAGCGCCGAATACATCGGCGGTATTTGCGAAATTTCGCCGCGAAAGCGGGGAAGAACGGCTTGAAGAGCGTCGGCGGTCGGCAGATTTTCGGAAACCGAGAGAACGGCGCCCGTCGTGTCGCCCGTGTCGGTCACGGTCCCGAGCCGAAGGGTCGCAACGTAGGATTTCCGTTCGCTCATCAGGTATTCCGAGGCTTTTGCCGCGCGCCCGACCAGCACCACGAGTACACCCGTTGCCATCGGGTCGAGCGTCCCCGTGTGACCCACGCGGCGCGTGCCGTAAAGACGGCGGACGCGGTTGACGATGTCATGAGAGGTCGCGCCCGCGTGTTTGTTGACGACGAGAACGCCGCAAGGCTCCTTGACGGTCTCCGTCATATCAGATCACCAATTCGTCGAGCGACCGCTTCGGGACGCAGTGAATGCCGTTTTCGCGGTAATAGTTGACGGAACCCGATTCGGGTAGGTCAACCACTTTTGCAACCTCGGCGGGCTTTCCGAGCCCGATGACGAGTTGGGGAGAGAGCCACTCCGAAAGTCCGAGCAAATCATGCACGCCGTCATGGGAAAAGTTGCGGAGCATACAGCCGCCGAAGCCGTCCTCCGTGGCTGCGAGCAGGAAAGTTTGCGCCGCGATCCCGACGTCAATCATCGTGTTTTCGGAGCAGGTTCCGAGTTTCAGGTCGGCGCAAACGACGAGAAACGCCGTCGGTTCGTGCCCTTCGGGGGGCAGGTGCATTTGCGGAAGCGCACCGCCCCAACGGGTCAGAGCGAGCAGACGGGAACAGGCGTCCGCGTCGGTCACGGGCTTGAATTTCAGCATTTGCAGGTTGCGGGCGGACGGCGAAGTGCGGACGCAACCGAGCCAACGGAGCATCCGTTCCCGCGTTACGAGAACGGAACGATCGAAACCGCGATAACTTCTGTTTTTCAGGACAAGTTCTTCAAACATTTCGTACCTCCTCGGGAAACCGAACCCACGCGGAGCAGATCGGTGTTCCCATTGATGAAAAATTGCGTTCGTATTCGGTCATCACGTTGCTTGCCGCCTTTTCGGTCGCGTGCAGATCGCGGGTCTGCCAAAGAATTTCCAACTCGCAGGCGGCAAACTGTTCCAGACTGAATTCGAAAAGCCCCACGTTGTCGGTCTTGAATTTCAAAAGACCGTTCGGAACGAGCAGTTCGCGGTAGAGCGCGAGAAAGCCCGCGTGGGTCAGGCGGCGCTTCGCGTAACCCGATTTCGGCCAGGGGTCGCTGAAATTGAGGTAAACGGCGGAAACGGAGTGGGGGATGAAGAGCGCGGAAAGGTTTTGCGCGTTTCCAATGAGGAAGCGCAGATTGTCGGGACGGTCGTTCTTCGTTGTCATCGCCTTTTCCAGCGCCAGACACGCAACGTCGGGGACGCGCTCCATCGCGATCCAGTTTTCATCGGGGTTCTTTGCCGCCATCCCAACGGCAAAATCCCCCTTCCCGCAACCGATTTCGAGCGAGATCGGACGGGAGACGGGGAAGTATGTTTGCGGGTCGGCGGGGGTCTCCGCGGGGCGGATCAAGAGTTCGGCACAGGCGGCGATCCGTTCCGCGCCGTGTTTTTTGTGTCTCATTCTCATCGGGACAGGTTCCTCGCAAATAAAAGTCGGATAAGTTTATTCCTTCTCTTATTATACATGGTTTTCCGAAAAAAAGCAAGTGATTTGAAAAATGATTTTTCACTTTCTTTCCTATAAAAAAAGGGAAAAAGGTTGACAAAAAGCCGAAAAAAAGGTATAATAAGCACATCCTTTGAAAAAAACGTCTCCGTTCCTGAAAATTTTTGAAAAAAATTTTCGGAAAACACTTGACAAACGACTTCGGATGTGGTATTCTTTTCACAAGACGACTAACCTACTATGTTGGTGGGTGAATAAGTTTGAATGAAAAAAGGAGAATGCCGATGCGAAACAGATCCGTGTTTACAGGCGTGAACGGAAATATTGACGGATATTTCGAGAGGCTGGTCAGAGCCAATTTTCGGTTTGGTCGAATGTGTTGACGCTCGCAAGCGAGAGGAAAACGCATTTCGGCGCAAAATTCGCGCGGTGGGCGCCGCCGCGCAACCAAATTCAAAAAAAATCAACCGAAAAGAGGATACAGCCATGAGCAACAATTATAAATTCGAGACCCTTCAACTTCACGTCGGTCAGGAACAAGCCGACCCCGCCACCGACTCCCGCGCGGTGCCGATTTACCAGACCGCTTCCTATGTTTTCCGCAACTCCGCCCATGCCGCCGCGCGCTTCGGACTTGCCGATGCGGGCAACATCTACGGCAGATTGACCAATTCCACGCAGGACGTTCTCGAACGGCGCGTTGCCGCGCTGGAAGGGGGCGTTGCCGCGTTGGCGCTTGCGTCCGGCGCCGCCGCCATTACCTATGCCATTGAAGCGCTTGCGCAGAACGGCGACAACGTTGTGGCGCAAAAGACCGTTTACGGCGGTTCCTATAACCTGTTGGCGCACACGCTCCCGAATTATGGCATGGACACAACGTTTGTGAACATTCACGACCTTGCCGAAGTGGAAGCCGCCATCAAGCCGAACACCAAAGCCATTTTCGCCGAAACGCTCGGAAACCCGAGCAGCGACATTCCCGATATTGACGCGATTGCCGAAATTGCCCACCGTCACGGTATTCCGCTCGTGATCGACAACACGTTCGGAACGCCTTATCTCATCCGTCCCATCGAGCACGGAGCCGACATTGTGGTACACAGCGCCACCAAATTTCTGGGCGGTCACGGAACCACGCTCGGCGGTATTATAGTCGACGGGGGTAAATTCGATTGGAAGGCAAGCGGAAAATATGCGCCCATCGCCGCGCCGAATCCGAGCTATCACGGCGTTTCTTTTGCCGATGCCGTCGGTCCCGCCGCGTTCGTGACGTATATCCGCGCCATCCTGCTCCGCGACACGGGCGCCGCTATTTCGCCTTTCAACGCATTCCTACTCTTGCAGGGCGTGGAAACGCTTTCCCTGCGCCTCGAACGGCACGCGGAAAACACGAAAAAAGTGGTTGAGTTCCTCGCAAAGCACCCGAAAGTGGCAAAGGTCAACCATCCGTCCTTGCCGAACCATCCCGACCACGCGCTCTACCAAAAGTATTTTCCGAACGGCGGCGGGTCGATCTTCACCTTCGACGTCAAGGGCGGACAGAAGGAAGCGCACGCATTCATCGACGCGCTTGAAATTTTTTCTCTGCTTGCAAACGTCGCGGACGTGAAATCGCTGGTCATTCATCCCGCCACCACCACGCACTCCCAATTGACCGAGCAGGAATTGGCGGAGCAGAACATTTATCAAAGCACGATCCGACTTTCCATCGGAACCGAACATATCGACGACATCATCGCCGATCTTGAACGCGGATTTGCCGCGATCTGAAAAAGCGTTGCCGTCTTTCGGCGGGGAAGGTCGGGCGATAGTCGTGTGCAATCTCTGTAAAACCCAAAGGAGAACTGTACCATGCCGATCAAGATCCCTAAAAACCTACCCGCCGCAAAGACGCTTCGGGACGAAAATATTTTCGTCATGGACATTGAGCGGGCGCTGACGCAGAACATCCGTCCGCTGCGAATTCTGGTGCTCAACCTGATGCCCACCAAGATCACCACCGAAACGCAGTTGGCGCGGCTTCTCGGAAACACACCGATTCAAATCGAAATGGAGCTTCTCACCGTTCATCGAACGCCGAAGCACACCACAAAAGAGCATATGCTGTCTTTCTATAAGACCTTCGACGAGGTGAAGGACGCCTATTTTGACGGTATGGTCATCACGGGCGCGCCCGTGGAGCAGATGGCTTTTGAAGAGGTGGACTATTGGGAGGAACTCTGCGAGATTATGACGTGGAGCCGTTCGCACGTTTACAGCACGTTCCACATTTGCTGGGGTGCGCAGGCGGGGCTTTACTACCATTACGGAATCGAAAAATTGCCGCTTGAAAAAAAGCTGTTCGGCATCTTTCCGCACAAGGTCACACACAAGGGTTCAATCCTGTTCCGCGGGTTTGACGACGTCTTTCTCGCGCCCCATTCGCGGCATACTACGGTCAGTCGGGAACAGATCGCGGCGCATCCGAAGCTGAAAATTCTGGCGGAAAGTCCCGAAGCGGGAGTTTACGCGATCTCCACCGACGCGGGGCGGCAGATTTTCATTACGGGACACGCCGAATACGACGCGGACACGTTGGCGAAGGAGTATTTCCGCGATAAAGAGGCGGGACTTCCCATCGACCTGCCGAAAAACTATTTTCCCGACGACGACGATACCAAAACGCCGCTTTCCACGTGGCGTTCGGGGGCGAACCTGCTGTTTTCCAACTGGCTCAACTATTTTGTCTATCAGGCAACGCCCTACGAAGTGGATACCATCCCGCCCATCTGAAAACGGTTTTTGTCAACCGCAAACATTTTTTCGCCCTGCCGTTCGGCAGGGCATTTTTTGAACTTATTTTTTCTGCACATTTTCGGAAAAGCGTTGACAAGCCGAAAAAAACATGGTACAATGGAATGATAAAGAAAAATCGGAGAGAGGGGGAAACGGAAATGCGCGACGAAGAGCAAGAAAGACCGGTCGATCCGCGCGACGAGCGTCGCGCGCGGGAAGAGGAACTCGACCGTTTCTGGAACATTGACGCGCTCATCCCCTCGCGTCGTCCCGCTCCCGTCAGCAGGAACACCGAAACGACGGAGATCGAAGTCAATCCGCCCGAGCGAGCGGGGAACGGCGAGACCACCGTCGTCCATCCCGCGGAAAACCGCCTGAATCTTCCCAAAGGCGAGAGGTTCGTTCCGCCCCATTCCGCGCGGGAGACTGTCAACCCCGTCCCGCCGCTCTGCGAATACGAACCGAACGGCTATCTGCTCCGTTCCGTCAAAATCTATCCGTGGAAATCGACCTACCGCTATTATGAAGAGTTCGCGCAAACCGCCGAGCGTTGGTATTCCTTGCCGGGTCGCCCCGCGCCGTCCGTGCCGTTCTTTTCCTACGTTCCGCAGTATTCGCAGCTGCGCCGCGAGCAGATCGCGTTCTACCTCTGGTGGCGCGACTGTATGCGCCGTGCCGAACCGATCCCCGCGGATTACAGCTATGTGCTCCTGTACGTTTATGAACTCATCAACCTTTCGCAAACACTCCCACCCGAAGAGGTGCAGGCGGCGTTGCTCTCGGTCTGGGTGCATTACCGAAATACCTATCCTCAGCTTGCTTCGTCGCTCTCCGAATGGATCTGCGACCATGCGCTCATCCACCGTCTCGATTCGCCCGTCTGCGACGAGCGGGTGCGCTCCGATCTGATCGAGCATTGCGCACTCAAAGAGTTTTATGTTCCCGGGAGCGGCGAGGTCGGCTTTGTGCGCTGTCTGTTGGCGTTCAATTCCGCCTACGACTATCGGAAAAGCAAATTCTATACCGAGGAAAACAAAGCTCTTTTCGACAAAACCGTGTTTGCCGTTCTCCGCATGGTCACGTCGGATCCCGCCACCAAACCGTTCTTTGAACTCCCGTCGCCCGAGAACAGCAGACTGACGCGCGACGCCTACACGGGTGCGCTTTGTTCCTATCGGATCAAGCGGAAGATCGAGGTTTCCTATGTGTCCTTTTTCCGCTCGCACGATTTGCGGTTGTTGGTCAGCGACGTGGTCAAATATACCGAAAACCATTTGCGCGCGCATCTCGGCGTGCGTTCGCGGCTCGGAATTTACGCACTTTCCACGGTCATTCGCGGGAAAATCGACGCTTTTTTTGCCGCCAACCTGCCCCCGAAAAAGCGCGAGCGAACCGAACCGCCCGAAGACCGCACCTATGAAAAGCTCTACGATCTTCCGCGGAAACCGTTTTCCATGCTCGATGCCGTCAAGATCGAGCGGTCGTCGTGGGATACGACCAAGCGGCTTGTGGAAGCCTTTGAAGAAGGGGAAGAAATACCCGAACCGCCCCGCAAAGCGAAAGAGGTCGCCGTTCCCGAAAAAGCGCGACCGAACGAAAATGACCCGTTTGCGCCCTATGCCGCTTTTCTGCGCGCTGTTGCGGAAGAGAACGACAAAGAACAAAAAGCCACCGCGCGATCTATCGGAAAGTTACCCGACGTCGTGGCAGACGAAATCAATCGCATTGCCGCAGATCTCTTCGGAGATATTCTCATAGAAGAGGGAGAAAACGGCTACCGTGTGATCGAAGATTACCGCTCCGAATTTGACCGACTGTTGGAACGGTTTGGATAAACGGAAAGGAGAAAACGAATGGAAGCACAGGAACAAAACCAAATTCCAAAGGTACCGAAACGGATCTTAACGTCGCTTTTGGCGTCGGTTTCCGCGGGCGTCGTTCCGAGAGCGGGCGCGCCCTATATCGCCATCGGTCGGCGGGATGAGATCGCCGCGCTTTTGTCGGATCTTGAAGCCGTCAATGACGGAGGCGGTTCGATGCGTTTTCTCATCGGGCGCTACGGAAGCGGAAAGAGCTTTTTGATGCAGCTCATTCGCGGGTATGCGCTCGAACGCGACTTTCTCACCACCGACGCCGATCTTTCCCCCGAACGCCGTCTCTACGGAAGCGGGGGAAGCGGTGTTGCCACCTATCGGGAACTCATCAAAAATCTTGCGTCGAAAGCGTCGCCCGACGGCGGCGCGCTCCCCAAGATCATCGCCCGCTGGATCTCGGATTTGCAGGCGGAGCTTGCCGCGTCGGGGGTATCTTCCGAGAGCGCGGGATTTTCCGAGGCGCTCAACCGTCGTATTCTCGCCATGTTGCGGGAAATGGAAAACCTAGTTGGCGGGTTCGACTTTGCCCATGTTCTGACCGCCTATTACCGCGCCTACCTCGCGGACGACGACTTTTGTCGGAGCGCCTGCCTGCGCTGGCTGCGCGGGGAATACGCGAACAAGACCGAGGCGCGCCGCGAACTCGGTTTCGACGTTTCCGTCATCATCGACGACGAAAACTGGTATGACTTTCTCAAACTCTGGGCGTCGCTCGCGCGGAGAATGGGATACCGCGGGTTGGTCGTATTCATCGACGAATGCGTCAATCTCTATAAGATCACACATCGCGTCAGCCGCGAGAACAACTATGAAAAGATCCTTTCCATGTTCAACGACACTTTGCAGGGGCGAGCCGAAGGACTTGCGTTGATCCTCGGCGGCACGCCGCAATTTCTCGAAGATCGCAGGCGCGGACTGTTCGGCTATGAAGCGCTCCGAAGCCGACTTTGCGACAGCCGTTTCGCGCTCGACGGTTTCAAAAACCTGATCGGTCCCGTTATCCGCCTGCGCCGACTGTCGGACGAAGAGCTGTTTGCGCTCATCTCGCGCGTGACCGCTCTCTACGCGCAGAATTACGGACAGGAGCCGCGCGTGACCGGGGAAGAGATGGCGGAGTTTCTCAATCTCTGTCTGGCGCGAGCGGGCGCGGACAGCATGATCACCCCGCGCGAAATGCTCCGCGACTATATGACCGTTCTGAATATCCTCATGCAGAACCCGACCGCTACGTTCCGCGACGTCGTCGGTTCCGCGGTCACGCTCAAAACCGATGCCGAAACCGAGGAAGCGAAAGAGGAAAACGAGACGAAAACCGCGTTTACGCCCGACGACATCGATCTTTAAGGAAAGGAGAACTCCGCACAATGACCGAAGCAGACCGCATTTTCGAGCGCTTTCCCGATTTCATTCGGGAGTTTATCTATTCGCACGGATGGGAAACCTTGCGCGACGTGCAGATCGCGGCGGCAAAGACGATTTTCGAGACCGACCGCAATCTGCTCCTGACCTCTTCCACCGCGAGCGGCAAGACCGAAGCGGCGTTCTTTCCCATTCTTGCCGAGCTTTGCGAAAATCCGCCGAAGTCGGTCGGCGCGCTCTATATCGCGCCGCTTAAAAGTCTCATCAACGATCAGTTTTACCGCATCGAAGAGCTTTTGGAAGAAAGCGGGATCCCCGTGACCCATTGGCACGGCGACGTTGCGGGCTCTCACAAGAAAAAATTGCTTGAAAAACCCGCCGGCATCCTGCAAATCACGCCCGAATCGCTCGAATCCATGCTCATCAACCGCAATAACGACATTGTGCGCCTGTTCGGCGACCTACGCTTCATTGTGATCGACGAGGTGCACACGCTCACGGGCTCGGACCGCGGCAACCAAATTCTGTGTCAAATGGCGCGCATCGGGCATCTCATCGGGCATCATCCGCGCCGCGTGGGACTTTCCGCCACCATCGGCGACGAGGAGAAAGCCGCCGCGTGGCTCGGAGCGGGTTCGGGAAGGGAGACCGAAGTTCCGAAACTGCCCGTCGGTAAAACGAAGTGGCGGCTCGGCATGGAACATTTCTACATTCAGAACACAAGGGAAGAGCAGGCAACCGAGCCGAAGAACGTGACCGAGCCGACATCCACCCCAAACGTCTATGACGCGGGCTACTCCTTTATGTACGATTGCGTGCACGACCGCAAATCGCTGGTGTTTTCCAACTCCCGCGAGGAGACCGAATACGTTTGCGCCACTTTCCGTCAAATCGCGAAAATGCGAGGCGATCGCGACGTGTTCCTCATTCACCACGGTAACCTTTCCGCGTCCATCCGCGAGGAAGCGGAGCTGAAAATGAAGCAGGAAGAGGAACTTGCGGTCACCTGCGCTACCGTGACCATGGAACTCGGCATCGACATCGGACGTTTGGAGCGCGTTTTGCAGAACCAGTCGCCGAACTCGGTTTCGGGATTTCTACAAAGACTGGGGCGCTCCGGCAGGCGGGGACAACCGCCCGAAATGATGATGGTTTTCCGCGAGGAAGACCCGCTTCCGAACACGCCGCTCCCGCATCTGATCCCGTGGGAACTGCTCAAAGCGATCGCCATTGTCCAGCTCTATCTGGAAGAGCGGTTCATCGAACCGCCGAACGTTCGGAAACTGCCGTACAGCCTTTTGTTCCATCAAACGTTGAGTGTGTTGGCGGCGTCGGGAGAACTGACCCCGAGGCGGCTTGCCGAGCGGGTGCTCTCGCTCCCGCCGTTTGCCTGTGTTCCGAAAGAGGACTATAAAGTTCTGTTGACTTCGATGCTCAACAATGAATTTTTGGAGATGACCGACGAAAAGACCCTGATCGTGGGCTTGGCAGGCGAGCGGTTACTCAAAAGCTTCAAGTTCTACGCCGTGTTCAAGGACAGCGAGGATTACACCGTGCGCGCGGGGTCGGACGAGATCGGGACCATCACGACTCCGCCGCCCGTGGGCGACCGTTTCGCGCTTGCGGGGCGAGTTTGGGAAGTCGAGGAACTCGACGTTCAGCGCAAGCTCGTGTATGCCAAGGGCGTGGAAGGAAAGATGGAAGTTTCGTGGCCCGGGGACTACGGCGAGGTGCACACGCGCATTGTGGAGCGCATGAAGCGGGTACTCGCCGAGGACGTGCAGTATCCCTATCTCAAACCGAACGCGCAAAAGCGGCTCGACGTTGCGCGCCACGTCGCCCGCAACACGGGAATGCTCGACCATTCCTTGGTGCATTTGGGCGGGTATACGTGGTGTATGTTCCCGTGGCTCGGAACGCGGTCGTTCCGCACCATGCGGAAACTGATACAGAGCGAGAAAAAGCGGTTCGACGTCACGGGTTTGGAATACGAGGGTTGCTATTTCATCCAATTCAAAATGAGCAAAGGCAACGATTTCGAGCTGGTCGAGGCGTTGGCGAAGAAAGCGGAGCAGGGGATCGACGCGGAAGAACTGGTCTCCTCGGGAGAAATCCCCGTATTCGAGAAATACGACGATTATATCCCCGCCGACCTTTTGCGCCATGTCTACGCCACAGATAAACTCAACCCGACCGAGGCGGGAAAACGAATTCTCGAAATTTATAAGGAATATTGAAAAAGACCTTGGGGAGCGGGGGAACCTTTTTCTTGCAAGAAAAAGG
>JAGAEA010000005.1 GCA_017613355.1 Clostridia bacterium | reverse complement strand
GGCGGAACTTTTTGCAAAAAGTTCCGCCCCCTCTCGCGCTCTTTCTCCTTCGTCTTTTGCTTTCGCGCGATCTTCAAGCAGTTCAAGGCGCAACGCAGAAAGCAAGGCGACGGCGTACATCGGCGTACGCTGAGCCGCTTTCGAGGAGCAACGCAGAAATGCGAAGAAAATCGCGCGAAAGTTGGCACAAAGTGGCACAAATGGCACGGTATGGCACGTCGATTCGTGGTAGAATACGCTTGCACGGAAGGAAAACCGTCTATCAAATCGGAAAGGAGGTGGCAAACCTGAAATCGGAATCGCTTGAAGAAATCGTCGAGAGCGGTCGGCTGGATCGCTCGATCCGCGGTTATCTCAAAACCTGCCGTCCCGAGGACGGCGACAAAAAAAGCGGTCGGTTCCCCAATCTCGCGGGGTTCTGCCGTCGGCTCGGTTGCGGGCTCTCCGCTATCGAACAACTGCGCGCGACTCATCCCGAAGCGGTCGACTATCTGCTCGCCGTTCTCGAAGACGAGGCGCTCAACGCTCCCGTGGTTTCGGCAACGGTGGTCGGCGCTTATCTCAAACGTCGGCTTTCCTACGGCGAAAAGGCTCTCTCCGATATTTCCTCGACCGATTGCGGGGAAACACGCTTGATCTTTGAACACGACATTGCCGAGGACGGCGCATGAACGGACATAAAATCAAGACCCTGCGCATCTCGGGCATCCCGAATGAGCGTCAAAAACGCTTTTTTGCCTCCCGCGCGAAGTACACCGCTTACGGCGGCGCGCGCGGTGGCGGAAAGTCCTGGGCGCTCAGACGCAAATTGGTAGGTCTTTGCCTGCGATATGCGGGCATCCGATGTCTACTCGTCCGTCGGACGTATGCCGAACTCAAACAAAATCATGTTTTGCCCCTGCTTGCCGAATATGAAGGGCTTCTCTCCTACCGCGAGAGCGAAAAACGCCTCTCCTTTCCGAACGGCAGCGGCATCGTTCTCGGCTACTGCTCCGCAGACCGCGACGTCCTGCGCTATCAGGGACAGGAATACGACATCATCGCCATCGACGAGGCAACGCAACTGACCGAATATCAGTTTTCTGTTTTCAAGGCCTGTCTGCGAGGCGTTGGTGCCTACCCGAGGAGAATGTACCTCACCTGCAACCCCGGCGGCATCGGTCATTCGTGGGTCAAGCGGCTGTTCGTGGATCGCGTCTACCGCGATAACGAAAACCCCGACGACTACTGCTTCATCCCAGCAAAAGTCTACGACAATCCCGTTCTGCTCTCCGCCGACCCCGATTATGTTCGCGGGCTCGAAAGTCTGCCGAAAAAACTCCGCGAGGCTTGGCTGGACGGCAGATGGGACGTCTTTGAGGGTCAGTTCTTCCCCGAATTTCGCCCCGAACTCCACGTCTGCTCCCCGCATGAGATACCCGCCGAAATCCGCCGTTTTGCGGCTCTGGACTATGGTTTCGATATGCTGGCGGCGCTGCTCATGGGAGCTGACGGCGACGGAAATCTCTACGTCATTCGGGAATACTGCCGTTCCGGATTAACCCTGCGCGAGGCGGGAGAAGCGGTCGCCGGACTCTGCCGCGGCTTTGCCGTGGACTACGCGGTCGCCTCTCCCGACCTCTGGAATCGCAGGCAGGACACGGGCAGGAGCGGGTTCGAGATCATGCAGGCGGTAGTCGGGATGCCCCCGATGTCCGCCGCCGACAATCGCCGTATTCCCGGTTGGCGAATCCTGCGGCAGTACCTCTCGCCCCACGGCGGACAATGGCTCAAAATCAGTTCCGACTGTCACGAGTTGATCCGCTGTCTCCCCGCCCTGCTCTGCGACGGCGAGCGCCCCGAGGACGCGGCGGGCGAGCCCCACTCCGTGACCCACGCCCCCGAAGCGCTTCGCTACGGTGTGATGAGCCGCTACGGGAGCTATCGCCCCGAGGACGTTCCCGACAGGAATTTCCGATTCCCCGTCCCCTCGGCGCACCGACTGTTCTGATCCTCCGCCATGCGGGTCGGCAGTCGCCTGCGGGACACCGCAAACGGACTTTTTCCGTGCGTTCGTTTTGCGGGCGTCCCGCCCATTCCAACGAAAGGAGAAAACTGCAACATGGCAAAAATCAACCCCAAAACAGCCTCCGAAAAGCTGACTGCGGACGGTTTCGGCGGTGTCCGTTTCGCCTCTGCGCTGACGGGCGACGGCGCCGCTCGAATGCGAAATTTCCGCGTGGCTCCCGACGGGTCGCTGGAAAAGCGCTGCGGAATGACGACCCTTTATTCGCTGAACGGTACCGTTCGCGGCGTTTGGCAGGGAACGCTTGACGGAAACCATTACCTGATGGCGGTTGCTTCCGACCGCGTTTACGTCCTCTTCCCGAACGCTTCCGCTCCCACGGTCAATTACTACTTGCAAACCTCGGAAGGTCCCGTCTGCTTTGCGGTCGTGGGCGGGGTTCTGTATCTCTTCGACGGGGACGACGTCTACCGCTATTTTCCGTCGGTTCATTCCTTTTCCGTCGCCTACGGGTATGTCCCGCTCTACGGAGTGAACTGGCACCCCACAATGCTCGGGAGCGTAAACGAACCGATGAACATGATCTATCCGCGCCTTCGCATCCGCTATCTCAATTCCTCGGGGTCGACGACTTTCAATCTCCCCTTCACCACTCGCTCGATCGACCGCGCGGACGTGGACGGCGTGCCCTTCACCAACTATTCCTTTACCCCGCAGAGCAACTCGTTTCAGATCCCGCAGTCGCAGGCGCACGGCGTTCTCACCGTGTCGATCACGCTATCGTCGATTTACAGTCAGCGTTCCGCCGTCGCGCGAACAAACAGAGGCTACGTCTACCGCAACGCCTCGCATGAAACTCTGCTGCTTTACGGCGGGGAATCGAGCTACCGCGTTTATCATTCCGCCGCGGTAAGCGAAGAGATGCTCGCGGAAAGCAACGCCGCCTATTCCAATTCCGACCCCCTTTATTTCCAATCGGGGTGCGGGTTCTACATTGGAGACATTCAGCACCCCATTCACGTTCTTTGCCGCGATCGCAACCGCGTTCTGGCGCTCTCCGACCGCTCGGTCTGGGCGATCCAATATGCGGGGGACGATCTCGTTTGCTACCCGATGAGCGGCGGCGTGGGTTGCTCTGCGCCGGGCGGCATGGCTCTTTGCAGGAACGATCCCGTGGTGGTGCAGGACACCGGCGTTTATCGCCTCGACTTCCCGTCCGGGGAGTCGGACGTTTGCGTGGCGTCCGTGATTTCGGACGGCGTTTCCGAGCTCTTCCCCGCCTCTCTCTACCGAAACGGTATCCTCGCCTGGTTTCCCGATCGAAACGAGCTTTGGCTCCGCGATCCCGACGAAAACGCGGAAGGTTTGGTGTGGGTTCGGAGCGCCTTGCGGCGGGAATGGTACTGCTTTGACGGCATTTTCGCGACCGTCTTTTTCGAGCTCGACGGAAAAGTCGGGTTCGGCACGTCGGACGGTAGGCTCGTCCTTCCCGATGAGAACGCGCTGACCGACGACGGCGCCCCGATCGCGGCGTCCTATCGCAGTCATTTTCTTGCCTTTTCCCATCCCGAACAGCCGAAGCGGGCATATCGCATGACCGTTTGCGCCGACACGGGCGGCGAAACCCTGACCCTGACCGTGAAAACCGACCGCGGGGAGCGTTCGTTTTCCATGGCGGGACAGATCTCGGACAACCCCGAATACTTCGATTTCCGCGCGGCGGACGGTCGCTTCCGTTTCCTGCGCTATGAAATTGCGGCATCCGGCAGTGTCCGCACCCGAATCTACCGTCTTTCGGTGCTTGCGAACGTGTGAGCGCCTGAGACGTTCCCCTTACAATACCCAAGAAAGGAATTGTCGGAAATATGAACGATTACACCACTCCCGCCTGGCGTCTCTACGAGACGGGGTTGGAGTACAACCGAAAAATCAACCTTTATGAAACCGTCCGCCGGAACGAGCGGTTCTACCGCGGCGAGCAATGGGACGGGGTTGACCGCGACCTTCCCCGCCCCGTGTTCAACCTCGTTCGCAGGATCGTGGATTTTCTGGTCGGTTCGCTCACGCCCGAAAATCTTTCCATCCGCTATTCGGACGAGCGCCTTCCCTACCTCGAATCCGCCGCGATGCGCGAATCGGTCTCCCAAGGTCTGCTCCTGCTCGACCGAAACGCCTCCTACCGCTGGAAACTCGACCGCATGGACGAGGTCGCCGCGCGCGCTTTGCTCAATGCCGCGATCTCGGGCGACGGCGTGTTCTATTGCCGCTGGGATTCCGCTCGCCAAAGCGGTCAGGCGTTCACCGGCGACATCCGCACCGACGTTGTCGACAGCGGAAATCTGTTCCTCTCGGACGTGAACCGCGCGGACATTCAGTCGCAGGACTACGTGATGCTCGCGGGACGTGCCTCCGTCTCCTCGCTTCGCCGCGAAGCGCTGGCGGCAGGCGTTTCCGAAAAGGACGCCGCCCGCATTCTTCCCGACGACGGCGACCTTGCGATCCCCGAGCGGAACGGTGCCGACAAGGCAACGTTTCTCCTTCGCTTCTACCGCGAAAACGGAGAGGTCATTTGCGAAAAATCCACGCGATCATGCCTCATCCGCCGCACCGCAACGGGACTGAAATACTATCCCGTCGCCTATTTCAACTGGTTTCCCCGCAAGGGCTCCTACCACGGAGTTTCCCCCGTCAGCGAACTGATCCCCAACCAAAAGTACGTCAACTCCGCCTATGCGCTCGTCATGAAACACATGAGCGACACCGCGTTCTCCAAAGTCGTTTATGACAAGTCCCGCATTCCCGAATGGTCCAACGAGGTCGGCGAGGCGATCGCGGCGGTTGGCGGCGGAAACATCTCCGACGCCGTGGAAGTCCTCGGCACGGGTCAGCTTCAGGACGGCTATCTCGAACTGATCGAAAGCGTGATCGAAACCACGAAAAAGTTGATGGGCGCCACCGACTCCGCGCTCGGCGACGAGCGCGCAAACAACACCAGCGCCATTCTTGCCCTGCGGGAAGCCTCCATGGTCTCCCTGCGGCAGGTCGGTTCCCGCTTTACCCGTTGCCTCGGCGAACTTGCTTCCGTTTGGGCGGATATGCTCTGCGCCAACTGCCCGCCCGAGCGTTTGCTCCCCGTTGCCGAGGAAAACGGCGTTTCGGCTCGCCGCGTGGACTACCGTCTCCTCTCGAACGCTTTGCTTCACGCCGCCGTGGAATGTGCGGACACCACCCGTTTCTCGTCGTCCGCCACCGTTTCTCTGCTCGGCGAACTGCTCTCGGGCGGGCACATTACGGTTCGTCAATACCTGCGGCAACTTCCCGACGGTTGCATGACCGACCGCGGCGCGCTCTTGCGGGAATTGAAACCGGAAGGAGGAGAGGTGACGAATGAATGAAGACGAATTGGTTTCGTTACCTGTGGATCCGCCTGCGCTGGACGCTTCGGAGCCTGCGGAAACGGGAGACGACCGACAGGACTGCCCCGAAGGAGCGGTTTCCGAAACTCCTGCTCCGCTTGGCGGAGCTGTGGCACCTGATCCGTCTCCTGATCTCCCTGATCCACGGGAGCCGGAACGGCTCCGGGAAGAACTGACCCGCCTACGCGACGAAATTCGCTCCACGCGGGAAACGCTCCTGCGGCAGGAAGCGGAATTTTCCGAATTCCGCTCGCTCTACCCGTGCGTTCCGCTTTCCTCCCTCCCCGACGCCGTTTGGGACGACGTTCGTCGCGGGATCCCCCTGACCGCCGCTTTCGCCCTCTCGGAGCGCCGCCGCGAACTTGCGGAAAAGCAAGCGGCGGAAGCCAACCGCAAAAACGGCGATCGCGACTATGGCGCCGTGAGCGGTTCGGCGTCCGGTTTTCTCTCGGCGCGCGAGGTGCGCGCCATGTCCCCCGCCGAAGTGCGGGAAAACTACACCGAAATCATGCTTTCCATGCCGAAATGGCAGTAAAAAATTCAAAACATTCTGAAAGGAAATCAAAAATCATGGCTATCAGCAATTTTATTCCCACCGTTTGGAGCGAAGCGCTCCTGCAATCCCTCGGAAAGAAATACGTCGCCGTTGCAAACTGCAACCGCGAATTCGAGGGCGAGATCAAAGAAAAAGGCAGCTCCGTGAAGGTCTGCGGCGTTGGCGACGTCACCGTTTCCAACTACACCAAAAATACCAATATGTCCGCTCCCGAAACGCTTTCCGACAACGCCCGCGAGCTTGTGATCGACCGCGCAAAGTATTTCAATTTTCAAATTGACGACATTGACCGCGCGCAAAGCCTGCCCCGCCTGATGGAAGCCGCAATGACCAACGCCGCCGCGGCTCTGGCAAACGAAGCGGATCAGTACGTTTACGGGCTTTACACCGCCGCCGGCTCTACGATTGCAAACACCGACGCCGCGCCCGAAAACGTGATCGACACCCTTCTCTCGGCTCGCACCCGCCTCTATAAGCAGAACGTGAGCAACGCCGACGACATCGTTTTCGAGGTCTCTCCCGAAATCGGCGAAATGCTCCTCAAAGCAAAAGCCGATCTTGCCACCGACAATTCGGAGTCCCTCGAAGCGGGCTGCATCGGCAAGATCGCGGGTTGCCGCGTCTACGTCTCCAACAACATCGCCGTAACGGGCGAGGACGACGGCGACGCGCACCACTGTCTTGCCCGTACCCGCCGCGCGATCGCTTTCGCCGAGCAACTCTCCGAGATCGACGCCTACCGCCCCGAACTTCGCTTTGCCGACGCGGTCAAGGGGTTGCACCTCTACGGTGCCCGCGTATTCTACCCACAGGAAATGGTGCACATGAACTTCACCATCGCCGACTGATCGGGGGTTCCGAACCGTGACCAATCGCGATATCTGTAACGCCGCGATTCGTCTTGCCGGGGAAACCGCGCCTGCGGACGTCCCCGACTACCTCTCGCGCGCAACTTCTCTCCTCGCCGCAGTCTGTTCCGAATGCGCCTCGCTTGACGCCGCCTATCGGCGGGCTCACGACCTGGACGACGGAACGTGGATCCCTTGCGTGTCCGTGAACGTCGACGCCGAGTTCCCGCTTTGCGATGTGTTCTCCTCTCCCGCCGCCTATGGGCTTGCCGCTCTTTTGACGCTCGATGAGAACAGCACGCTCTCCGAAGCACTCTATGCCCGTTTCGCTTCGTTTATCGGAGAGATCCGACGGGAACTGCCCGCAAAGCCCCATCCCGTTACCGACGTGTATCACCTGATATAACGGCGCCATGGAGAGAGCTCTCTCACCGAAAAGAAAGAACGCAAATTGCGATTTTCCCATCCCCGCGTTCCTTCTTTTCGGTGTGGGGGTGTTTGCGGGGGAGCCCTTTTCTTCCCGAGAAGAAAAGGGCTCCCCCGCAAGGTCTTAATTCCCGACCCCTACTCTCCCGCGAACTCCACGGACGCGGAAAAGAGGCTGTAATTGCGCGGCGCGATGGTGACGCGATCCCACTCCTCGGGAGTTCCCTCGTACCGCACGGTTTTGAGGTTGGCGCATCGGTAAAACGCCATTTCGCAAACGGCGTTCACGGTGGCGGGAATGACGGCGTTGCCCGCTCGCATGGTCGGATACTGGATGAGTGTGTGTCCGTCCGCCGTGAACAGGACGCCTTCCGCGTCGCGAAAATAGGGATTTGACGCGCTGACGGAAAGATACACGAGGTTGGGGCAGTCCGCGAACGCCAACGCCCCGATCTCCCGCACCGAAGCGGGAATTTGCACCGCCGTAATCTGTCCGCAACCGAGGAACGCGCGCGCCGAAACGCGCACCACCCGTTCCCCCGTCGGGGACACCTCGGGGATGATGACGCAAGCGTCGCGCAGTCCCCCGATGCCCGCCACGGCGCAAGTCCCGTTCCCGAGGCTTTCATAACGCAGGCTGTTTTCGGGCTCCGCCGTGGTCGTTTCCGCATCCGCCACGGGTTCCTGGTCGGGTTCCGACGCGGCGACTACGGGAATTGCCGACGTTCCCACGCCGCCCTTTGGGGGATCGATCGCGTCCCGCACGCTTGTCCGAACCGTTGACAGACTGATGATGGTGACGGTGAGCGCCAACGCGATCGCAAACAGGATCGTTGCCGCCACCGCGAGCAGTTGATTTCGGGTATTCATGTGCCGTCCTCCGACGTTGTTTTTCTCCATGATACCATACCCACTGGCAAAACGCAAGCAGTTTCGGTCGGGCGGAAACGACGGCAAATCGCGCGGGGCGACGGTTTTCGCGTGCGCCGTTCCGAAAGGTTGGCGAATTGACGGCGCGGCGCGCGAAACGGGACGAACATTTTTCCCTCTCCGCGGGAATATTTCGCGCGCGGCTTGAAAAAGCGGGGAAAATATGTTATAATGACGACGGCGAATACTCCTTCCGTCACGCTGCGCGTGACGGAAGGAGTTCCCGAAAATTCGACGAAAATAATCTATCCCGCGCGGGAAGGAGGCTCGGCTTTTATGGTGAAGATCGGTTCGGCAACGCTCAAACACGGGGTCTGTCTCGCGCCGCTCGCGGGTGTGAGCGACTACGCCTTCCGCTCGATCGCCCGTCGGTTCGGCGCGGAATACACCGTGAGTGAAATGGTCTCCGCCAAGGCGCTCTGCTATGAGCAGTCCTGCCGTCGCGAACCGACCCGAAATCGGATCCGCACCGCACCGCTTGCCGACGTTCACCGCGAAGAACTTCCCATGGCTGTTCAACTGTTCGGCGCGGAACCGCGGTTTCTCGCCGACGCCGCCCGCCTGCTCGCTTCGGGCGACTACCTCGGCGCGGGCGGTGACGCCCGACCGACGGCGATCGATATCAACATGGGTTGCCCCATGGCGAAAATCGTGGGCAACGGCGAAGGTTCGGCGCTCCTGCGCAACCCCGAACGCGCCGCCGAGATCGTGCGCGCCGTGTCGTCGGCTGTCTCCCTTCCCGTGACCGTGAAAATGCGGATCGGATGGGACGCGGAGCATATCAACGCCGTTGACTTTGCAAAACGGATGGAAGATGCGGGAGCGTCGCTCCTCTGCGTGCACGGTCGCACCCGTGCGCAGCTCTACGCGCCTGCCGCCGATTGGAACGCGATCGCCCGCGTGAAAGCGGCGGTGTCGATCCCCGTGCTCGGAAACGGCGACGTCTTTTGCGCCGCCGACGCACTTCGGATGCTGCGGGAAACGGGAGCGGACGGCGTTATGATCGCGCGCGGCGCACAGGGAAATCCTTGGATCTTCGCCGAAACGATCGCCTCGCTCGAAGGTCGTCCCTTTGCGCCGCCCTCGGTGCGGGAACGGCTGGACTTGGCACTGGAACACGCCGCTTTGCTCGTCCGCCTCAAAGGGGAACGCATCGGCATTGCCGAAGCGCGCAAACACCTGGCATGGTACACGCACGGTCTGCGCGGTTCCGCTTCGGTGCGCGGACGGTTGATGACCGTGAACAACCTCGACGAAGTCGGGGCGCTGTTCGAGGACTTGGAAAACCGCGAGGGGGAGAAACTTTCCTGAAAGAAAGTTTCTCCCCCTCGCGGGTTTTTCTTTTTCAAAGACCTTCTGTAGCAAAGCCACCCGGATTTTGGGTGTAACATGACGGAACAGATGCAAACGCAGGGAGGGTCAAGGCATCAGCCGCGAATTGTGCGGGATTGCTTTAATCCGGCTGGTATTTAACCGTAATATATTGGGCAGTGTCAAGCGGAACGAGCGCGTTCCATTCTTCTTCCGTGCCACGGTAGGTCACGGTGACGGAATAATAAAGGTTTTGAAAAACCCCGTGCCCAACGGAAGTCAGACTATGAGGGAATGTGATTTCTTTGAGAGCCTCGCAGTTCCGAAACGCGTAATTGCCAATGGATGTGATCCCTTCCGGCAGATTGACGGTTTTCAGCGCGCTACATTGGGCAAACGCCCATTCTCCAATGACGCGGAGACCTTCCGGGAGAACAACCGTGGTCAAAGCCGTACACCCCTCAAACGCCCCTTTATCATTCGAGTTGGTCGAGGAACCGCCTTTGATTTCCTCAAGCGCCGTTGAGGTCAGTATAACCTTTTTCAGCATGGTGCAACCGGAAACGCCGGGGAACACATCTCCCGTGAAGGTGAGCGTTTTCAGAGATTTCGGGATCCAACGTCCGTTGCAATTGGTGAACTCGTTGTTTCCATATAAGTCGGAAGCGGCAAAGAAATATCCGAGATTGCTCTGGTTGGTCGCTCTTTCCCCGAGGAACGGCACCGTAAGACTTTGCAGTGTGGAACCCCGAAACGCATATTGCTCGATTCGTGTGACGGTCGGCGGGACAACAATTTCCTTAAACGCCGAGGTAACGGAGAAAATATATCGGGAAACCGTTTGCACATTTGCGGGAATCGTGACGGAGGTAATATGTTCTCCGTTAATATAAACCTGACATCCGCAGAAAAATCCCGGGGCGTCGATATTCGTTCCCGAAAAGCGGAGTTTGAATATCTGCCCGAAATCCTTGATGTTGACGCGCGGCACCCCGTTTACGGCGGTGACATCGACATCGGTCAGACTTTCGGGCAATGTAATTTCTTTGAGCGCGTCACAATACGAAAATTGCGACGCTCCCATATACGTCAACGTTTCGGGAAGCCGGACGGATTTCAAATTTCTGCAATTGAAAAACACTTCATTGCCGATGCGGGTTACACCGTCGGGAATATAGACCGACGTCATGGAAACGTTTTTCGGCTTTCCGTTGCCGGAAAAAGCAAAATCCCCGATCTCCGTGACGGCGATTCCCTGATAGGTCGCGGGAATGACAATGTCGGCATCCTCGCAGGTTCCCCTCCCTTTGAGGGTATAGGTTCCACCCGTGTTCTTCTCGAATGCCAAACCGACCGAGTCCCCACGGGTTTCCCCGCAACGGGAGCAAGTCAGCGTTCCACCATAGTCATGCCCCAGCGCGTCGGTTGTTTTTGTCTGTACATTTCCGCAGATCGTACAGGTGCGCCGCGCTCCGCCCGTATGGGTGCAATCGGGGGCCGAAACGGTCTCCCACGAGGTGTAGGCATGAACGTGGTTGTCTGTCGTCGTTTTCTCGCGCCCCGATCCTTCGGTCGTTTCTTCCGACACGGCAGGCGTGGTTGTGGCTTGAGCAGGATCGGCGGTATCTGTAATCACGGTAGGCGTGGCTGTGGTTTGCGCAGGATCGGCGGTATCTGTTTCCATGGGAATCACGGCATCCCGGCAAGCGGTGAGAAAAAAGATCGCCATTAACGCAACAACGGTCAAAAAGCAAAAACGGACTTTCATAATTCAAACTTTTCCTTTTCTCGCGGGGTTTCAACTTCTTGCGGGGTCATCCCTTTTTGTCTTCCATTTCTTTGGAGAGTTCTCTCTGCTCGGTAACGAAAGTTTCGGCTTCTTTCGCCTGTGTGGAAGTGTGTTTTTCATTTGCCTTCGTTTCCAAACGGCTGACCGTGACCTGCGGGAACGGAATGTTGATACCGTTTTCGTCGAACACCATTTTCAGCTCGCGGTTCATGGCGCGCTGAACGCCGTAGAGATCCTCTTCCCGACACCGCGCGATGAAAAGCAGGTTCACGCTCGATTCCGCCAAAGCGTCCACGCCTTTATAAAAGGGTCCTTCCACGATCTCGGGAATGGCTTTGCGGATGCGGTCGAGGTTGTTTTTGATGACCAGTTCCGCTTGCGGGATGGACTGCCCGTACTCGATGGAGATATACGCCTTTGCGAGCGAAAGTTCCTTGGTTTGGTTGACGACCGACGAGATCTGACTGTTGTTGATGATTTTGATATTGCCGCCCGCGTCCATGATCTTCGTGGTGCGAATGCCGATTTCGCTGACCGTTCCGCGCCAACCGTCGATCACGATGATGTCACCGACCTGAAATTCCCCTTCAAACACGATGAACACGCCCGCAAGGATGTCGGCAATCAGGCTTTGGGCACCGAGACCGATGACAAGCCCCAGAATGCCTGCGCTCGCGAGCAGCGCCCGGGGATCGGCTCCCCACGCCGCAAGGATCATCAAAACCGCGACGATCGCGATCAGGTATTTGAAAAAGCTGGTGACCAGCGTGGTGATCGTTTTCCCGCGGTTGGAACGCGAGAGAAGCCGCCGCAAAAGAAAACGGAAACACAAATTCAAAAAATACGCGACCGTGATGATCTGCACGGTGTTGATCAACGCGGGAATTTTTTGATAAAGCGTGTTGATGAACACATTTTGCGTAATGTTTTGATAAAACACCGAATTCACGCCGTAAATATGACTCGAAAACACGAACGCCGCAACGGTGATCGCGCCGAAAATCGCCAGAAAGATGATGGTTCCCTTTCCCATCCGCTGTTGTTTTTCCATGGGTAGTTTCCTCCGCTTTTGAAATTGATGGCTATTGTCCCGATCCGTATGTCGGGTCGTTTGCTCCCGTTCCGTTATCGCCGTTGTCTCCCGATTCCGTTTCCGGCTGTTGATCCGACGGTTGTCCCTGTTCCGTTTCGGGTTGTTGATCCGACGGTTGTCCGTCTTGCGTGGTCGGTTCCTCTTCGGTAGGCTCCTCGGGTTCCGCGGTCTGTTCGGGTTCCGTCGGTTCGGTGACAGGTTCTTCGATCGGCTCCTCGTAAGGCTCCTCTTCGATCGGCTCGGAAAGCAGGGTCGTCACCTTTTTCCGCAGCAGAACGCTGTTCCCGCTCCACACTTCCACGGTGTACGTCATTCCGGGTTTCAGGTCATAGACTTCCCCGCTCACGAAACGGTCTTCCACCGTTTGGCTGTGGCGGACAAAATCGTTGTAAACCTCCACCGAAAGATCGTCTCCGGAGGTATAATCGTCAAATTCGATCCAATAAAAGACGCCCGTTTCGTGGGCTTCGATGGAATATTCCCGCACCTTGGCTCCCGATTGCGGTATGATCCCGACCAGGTCGTAGACCGCCACCGCAACCACCGCCACCGCGGCAACCAGGATCCGTTGCAGAACGGTGACTTTCGGAGGGGGCTTGCGGGTCGTTGCTTTTTCTTCGGGAAACTCGAAAATGCGTTGTGAATTTCCCGTTTCGGGAAATTCCCGCGCAGAGATGTATTCCTCGCAGGAGGGGTTCCCTTCCCGCTTTCTTCCCGCTTCGTTGTTCAGGTGAAGCTCGTTGCTCTCACTCGACATTTGCCTCACCTCCTTTATTCAACATTCTACCATATTCTTTCCCGCCTGTCAACCTTTTCTTTCAATTCCGTCTTGTATCTCGCGGGAAAATATGCTATAATAAATTCATCCATCCCCCGCGAAAAGGAGAAAGCACAATATGGCAACGGTTCGTTTTGAAGGGCGCAAGGAAAACCGACAAAAACTGCTCGCCTGCGGGTTTGAAACGCGCGGGGACAGGCTGTTTCTTTGCCGCGACCTCGCAAACGGGCAGATGCGCCTTGATCTGACCGTGGAAGCCGACGGAACGCTGACGACCGCCGTGACCGACGTTGCCGCCGAAGAGGAATACGTGCTTCATCTCGTGCCCGAAGCGTCGGGGGCGTTCGTTGGTCGCGTGAGAGCGGAATACCAAGCCGTGCTGGACGAGATTTGCGAACGTTGCTATGATCCAACGGCGTTCGCGGTCGGGCAGTCGCTGAAGTTGGTGGGGTACGTCCGCGAAAGCTACGGAGAAGAGCTCGAATTTCTTTGGGAAAAGACGCCGGACTGCGCGATCTGGCGGAGAGCGGACAATCGGAAATGGTACGGTCTTTTGATGGTCATTCCGAAAAGGAAGTTCGGGCTTGATTCGGACGAGCGGGTCGAAGTGCTCAATTTTCGTCACAACGCGGCAAAGGACGGAACGATCGTGGATGGACAACGCTATTTTCCCGCGTACCACATGAACAAGACGCATTGGGTCTCCGTCCTTCTCGACGGAAGCGTGCCGACGGGAGAACTGACGGAGCGGCTGGATCGCAGTCGGGAGCTGGCGTTGAAAAAAGAGTGATCGGACGGAAAGAAGAGCGAACACGGAAAAGGCGGAAACGGGGCTGGAAGAACTTTTGATTTTTTCGCAAAAAGGGCTTGCAAAGGAGCGGTATTTGTGATATAATAGTCAAGTCGAAACAGAATAAACGGAGAAGTACTCAAGTGGTCGAAGAGGCGTGACTCGAAAGCGGCTCGGTTTCGTCGCTCGGTATCTTCCCGAAACCCGCACGGCAAGGCGTTTTTCTCGGATTTTTGACGCACGCCGCGAGGACGTCATCTGACAGTTTTCTATCAAAATTCCGAGACAATTTCATACGGAAGCGTATCGAAGTGGTCATAACGGCCCCGACTCGAAATCGGGTAAGCCGGTGAGTAGCCGGCCCGAGAGTTCGAATCTCTCCGCTTCCGCCAAACAAGCTTCCTCGTTTGTATACCACTACAAACGAGGAGGTTTTCTTATTTTTGGGGAAAGACATAGTCAACATAACAAATCTTTACATAGCAAAGATTTCCGTAGATGGCAAGTGCGAGGATCCGAACCATTAAGACCATAGTTGAGAATAAACTCATACCATGGTTTTTTCTGTTGAAAAATACACTTTTTTGTGGTATAATTATATTATTAGAAACAGCGGAGGTAATTTATCATGAGCGCATTCTGCCCGATTGACGCAATTATCATTGATACATCGGCTTTTTATAATGAACAGTTTGACTTTATTGGAGCGCAGGATTCTATCCTTCCATCGCTTTTTGAAGTGATTAAGGAGAAGAAAATTTCTCTAATTTCGCATCCTATACTGCGAGCAGAAATAAAAAAGCATATTGCCGATTCTGATGTTATCAGTAAACTTTCAAATTTTAAGACCGCGATCAAGAAATACAAAAACACATTGGAGTTAATCGGACTCTCTGCAGATGAAATAACAGAGCGTGTTGATGCCTTGGATATGCAAACCAAATTAACCGCCGCATTCGAACAAGCATTCGAAGAAGCGAATGAATTGCCTTATCCAAAAGCAGAGGATGTATTTGCTCAATATTTTGCTTGTGCTGCGCCGTTTGCAGAAAGCGGAAACAAAAAAAGCGAATTTCCTGATGCCTTTGTTATCTTGTCAATCAAGCAATACCTAAAAGCTAATTCAACAAAGTGTATATTGATATTAACAGATGACAGTGACTGGCGCGATGCATTTTCTGATACCCCACGTGCTATATTAGCGAATTCAGTGGGTGAAGGAATGCGTATGATGCAGGATAGTGAAAATATATTACCCATATTTAAAGAAGTGTTGCCCGAAATAGAATCTGCACTTATTTCCTCGTTAGAATGCGAAGCATATGAATTGAATGGATTTGAAACGGAAGATGATCTTGAAATCACCGCTGTCCGTGTAAAAGATATTAGCGATTTGTTTATTCCTTTGAAGATTACTGATAATCGCGTGATTTTACGAACTGTCGCCGAAATAGAAGTTGATGGAAATGCAATTGTTATGGACGAGGACAGATCAGTTTGGGATCATGAAGATCGAGCATATATTTTCACTGCCTATAGCAGCGTTGATTTTGAAAAAGCAACAGCGGAAATTGAATTTGATGTAGAAATATCTTTCGATCCCGAAAACCACCTCGGTTTTGTTACATTACAAAAAGTTAAACCGAATATTCGATATAATATTGAGGTTAATCTCGATTATGATCATGCGATTTTTTGCGACATGGAGACAACCGATGGTAATGCAGAAATGATGGAGGCATTAGAAGAATATTACCGACATTAAATTGGAGGAGAGATTACAATATATATGCTTTTATATTTGCTTTCATATGATATGGCAACATCATGTAATAAGAAATTATAAAAACGTTAAATAGAAAAATTTCAAAGGTAAATGTTCAACAAAGTGGTTTTTGAACACAGTGTTTTATACTAGTACCACAAAAGCAGCCTGAAATCGTTGATTTCAGGCTGCTTTGCTCTTCACACGCCTTGCTTTGTTATTCCAGTGCTTCCCCGATGGCGTTGGCGCAGGCGATCTTGCTGTGGCTGTCGAGGTGGCTGTAAATGTTGGCGGTCGTGTTCATATCGCTGTGTCCGAGCCAATCCTGAATCTCCTTCATCTGCCGTCCGAGGGAGAGCAGAAGCGAGGCGCAGGAATGCCGCAGGTCATGAAAGCGGATATGCCGTAGCCCGTTCTGCCGCAGGATGATCGCGAAATGATCGCTGACATAGTTCGGGCGGTAGAGTTTCCCAAGCGCATCCACGCAGACGTAGTCCTCGTAGTCGCGGCAATATCCCTTCCCGAACGCCCGTTTCATCTCTGCCTGCCGTTCCCGTTCGGTAAGGAGCATCTTCTCCACCACCGGGATCAGGGCGAGCGAACGTTGGGATGATTTGGTTTTCATCACGTCGTATCCGTGCGGACCGTCCTTTTCATCCAGTACCTTATGCCGGATGTGGATCTTCTTCTCCGCGAAGTCAACGGCGGACCATTTCAGCCCCAGCACCTCGCTTCGCCGCAGTCCGTAATAGGCGGTCAGCGCAATGACAAGGTGAAGTTCATCATGGGCTGACACGCGGAGCAGTTCCTTGATCTCCTCGGAATTGTAGTAGCCCGCGATGAACGGCTCGGAGCGTGGGCGATCTGCCTGTTCTACGGGGTTTGCAGGGATGATCCGGCGTTTGACCGCCATCTTGAAAGCACGGTGCAGAAGCGCGTGGTAGCGCTGTACGGTGGTTCCTTTCAACCCCTCTCTGTGCATGGCTTGATAGAAGGCGTTGATCTCATCTCCCGTGACTTCCCTGACCTTCAGGTGCAAGTCCCGAAAGAAGGGGATGATCCGCAGGCGCAGGTAGGATTCATAGCCCTCGTAGGTCGATTTGGAGACATTCGGGCGATATTCTTCCAACCATTCGGCAAGGTAGTCTTCCACCGGACTGTTGGCAAGCCGGTTGCGCTCCCGTTCGGCGTGCGTCATGCTGTCCTGCAGATAGAGTTCACCGGAATTATATTTTTCAAGCAGTTGATTGAGTCGGTGCGTCGCCTCGGTTTTGGTGCCTTTTTTGCACTCCAGATCCAACCCGATCCACTTGACCTTCCGCTTGCCGTCCTCGGCGTAGAGATTGATCGCGGCATACCATTTGCCGTTTTTTTCTTCCAGATGTCCGGTTGTTCGTTTCATTGATTCACGCTCCTTTCCGGTTGCGTTTTTTCGCAACACTAACCATACCACAAGTCTTGCCGAAAGTCCAGTCCTTTTCGGAAAATTTCGGCAGCAAAACCGTATAATTTTTCTCGTTCGCCAGAAATTCCACCAAAGCGGCTTTCGGAATGAGCAGACGCCTGCCGACCGAGACCGACAAGAGCCGACCGGCATGGAGCAATTCATAGACTGTGTTCTTACTGCAATGCAGGAGTTTAGTGATCTGTGCCACGGTCAGCACGTCGGGTTCGTTTTGAAAATAGGAGAATATCTCTCGTTTGATCATGTAGGGATTCCTTCCTCTCACAGGTATTTTGGTTCTGATTTTGGGTTCTTTTTTCATAGATACAACCCCATTTGCTGTTCGTATTGTTCCCGCGTGGAGTAGCAGACGAGTGCTTTGGGTTCGACCTTGATGCCGAGCGCTTCGAGCGCCATCATGGTTTCCTTATCGAGTTCTTCCGGTGGAATCGGCGGTTCGGTTTGCAGTTCTTCCGGTACCGTTTCGAGAAGCCCTTTGAGCAGTTGAAACAGACCGTCTTCGACGGTGTAACTATCCTCGGGGTAAGCATGGTTGACATACTGCTTATACTGTTCCGCAAGCGGCGAATCGCACCCGCCGAGCAGAAAGTAGATTTCCAGATTCTTTCGCAGCAACTGCTCGGCGAACAGTTTATGATCCCGGCAGACCTGCCCGTCCGGTGTCTTGAAGGTGATATACTTCTGCCCGTCGATCCACTTGACCTCGTATCCGCGCGCCTGCATTTTTTCAATGAATTCTTCCTTGCTCCGGGTACAGCAGGCGACCCGATAGACGAGATCCCGGAGTTCCCGTTTCCATTTCGGCATCCGTGTGATCCCGGATTTGACCTCGGTTTGGGAGAGTCCATATTCCTCACACAGCCGGTTGGAGTATTCCTTGACCTTTTGCAGTTCGTCCGCGGTCTGGTGGAACTTCCTGCCGGTTTCAAAGTTCACCGAGTTCATCACAATATGGTTGTGGATGTGGTCGGTGTTCCGGTGGGTGGCAACCACGATCTGATACCCGGGGAAATATTCCGCGAACCGCAGACCGATCTCGTGTGCGGTCTGCGGAGTGATATGATCGTCTGGGCTGAACGATTGGATGATATGGTAGTAGGTCCTGCCGTCTTCCTTATGGAACTGCCGCTTGGTGAATTGGAATTCTTCCGCCGCCGTTTCGGGCATACAATGGATCCCGGAGATCAGGGTTTCGTCGGTTTTCTCCCGATTCATGATATAGGGGAAAATCCCGTTCAGCGGACAGCCCGCGGTAACGAATTTAACGATTGCCACAGCGTTGCCACCCCCTCTCTCATGCCGGAGAGATCCACGGCTTGGATTTGCTCCATGTGGACGGCACGGGTGAGTTGGTTGAGGTTGTTTCCGATCCGGCGGAGTTCGTCCGCAACCCGGTCAACGCCCTCGATCACTATAATTTCTTTGCCTAAGATACAGTCCCGGAGATAGTCGCTCAACTTGTCGTATCCCCGCGATTTGCGTTCCAGCCGTGCTTTTTCTTCCGGCGTGACCCGGAAAGAAATGATGACATTTTTTGTCTGCATTTTGTCCAAATTGTTGATTTCCTTTCTGACTTGTTTTAGATTGATTTTCTCTTTGAAAAAAGGGGTATGGGCTTGCCCGACTGCCTTTGTCATACAAAGGCGAAACTCGCAAGAACGATGAATTTCTGACTTTGTGATTGTCTGGCGGATGATTTGGAAAAACTTTTTTCGGAAAACCCATTGACAAATCGGTAAATAATAATTATAATATAATTATGGAGAGCATCAGATTTGAATGGGATGAAAACAAGAATTCCATCAACAAGGAAAAACATCAGGTTTCCTTTGAGGAAGCCCAGACGGTTTTCTATGATGACAACGCTCTGGTAATTGACGACCCCGAGCATTCCGAGGACGAGGAGAGGTTTATTATTCTTGGGAACAGCAGCATCGCAAATCTGCTTGTGGTATGTCATTGCTATCGGGAATCGGAAACCGTCATTCGCATCATCTCCGCAAGAAAAGCCACCAAGAAAGAATCCGCCTACTATTACGGAAAGTGAGGTACTGTTATGATGAGAGAAGAATATGATTTTTCGAACGCCCGGAAAAACCCTTATGCAAAGAAACTGAAAAAGCAGATCACGATCAATATTGACGCCGGCACGGTGGACTATTTCAAAACGCTTGCCACCGAAACGAATATCCCTTATCAAACCCTGATGAATCTCTACCTTTCGGATTGTGCCGCAAAGAAGAAGCGTCCGAGTCTTTCGTGGTCGTAACCTATCCACCCCTTTATGAAAAGTCGGGTTCCTTTTGGAATCCGACTTTTTTATGAAACAGGGTCAACAGTGCCGACAGGGACGACATTTTCAGGCACCATCGAAATATCGTCACGATCGTCACTCTCGGCACGGTAACGAATATCGAAAATCCTTTTCCCGTCACTCCGGCGACTTTCAAAGAATACTCCTGTTTCTTCCAGTTGGAATCTCCATTGGTTCATCAGACGTTTGAGTACCTTTGCCGGGATCTCCACATGGCAGGAAGAACAGAATCCTTGGGCAAATTCGGTATTGCTCCCGTGGAAGGATCCGACCGATCTGACGTAGCCGATCAGCGTTTGCAGAACTTCCGGCATCCGCGTTTCCGGCTGTTCCAGACTGTCCGAGAGCAGTTCCCATTGGTGGGTTTCCTGATCCATCCGCAGGTGCAGTTCCCGGTAAGGAATGTCACGCCCCGTACAGACCAGCGTTGCCGTGCCTTCCTGCTTGCGGTTCGCGTCCAGGATGTATGCCGCGTCCACGCCGCCGGAGATCCCCGTGGAGCCGGAGATCTTGTTGAGCGAATCGCTGTCGCCCATCTTCCGCAGGTGGTGAACCAACAGGATACAGATGCCGAGCCGGTCTGCCAGACCTTTCACACGCCGGATCTCTGCATAGTCGGTGGCATAGGACGCTTCCTTCTCCTGTCCCCGGATCAGTTGGAAGGTGTCAATGACCACCAGACGGGTGTCCGGGTGATCGTGGCAGAACCCGGCGATCTGTTCTTCCAAACCGTCCTGTAAGGTCTTGGCTTCCATGGCAAAATAGACGTTGGAAGGGACTTCATCGGTCAGAAAATTCAGACGTTCCTGAATCCTGTTCGGGCTGTCTTCCAGACAGAGGTAGAGGGTTGTCCCGCGAACGGTCGGCAGATCCCAGAGCGGCTCTCCTTTTGCGACGTGCAGACAGAGGTCGAGGACCAGCCAGGATTTGCCGAGTTTGGGCGCGCCGGCAAGGATACAAAGACCTTGTGGGAGCAGGGTTTCCACACAGAACCGGGTCGGTTCCAGACGCTGTTCCATTAAGGTTTCGCCGTCGATCACAGTTAAAGCAAGAGATTGCGTTTGTTTCGTTTGATTTTGATTCATAATAGTCCTTCCTTTTGGTTTTGATTTTTGATTTGTTTCTTTATGACGATTACGGAACAATCATAGGACATCACCTCGCGTATAAAAAAGTAGCGGCAAAAGTTCGGAAACTTTCGCCGCTCTACTTGTATTATGGTCGGAAATGTGATATGATAATAATATTCCGGGACGATATATTTTTGTCAACAGACGAATTACGGGAGGGGGACGGACATGGTTTGGTCAAAAGAGTTTCGGATTGGTGATAAAACCCTGTTTCTGGGTAATTGTTCTTTTCAACTGGGAGAACTCTCCGCACAGGTTCTGAATATCACACCCGAGGATTTTGCTCCTTTCCGGAGAACGCTGAAAAGTGCCATGTCGGCGTTGGATCATTTTGAGAAAAAGCCGACCGCATCCGGCTGGGATACCGTTTTGACCGACTTCGGCGCTCTCCATAAAATGCTCACGGAAGATTCGATGCTTTTCTTTTTCGCGCCCGATGAGAAATGGCTGGAAGAGATCCGGGAGGAAATGAAAGAACCGGATGCCACGGATCTTTCATCCGATCGTTGGGGCTTCTGTCGATCGATTCTTATGCAGTACGATATGATCCTTTCCGACGTCGCCGCGTTCAATACCACGATCCACAATTTTATCAACGGCAACCTGCAGCACCTGAAAAAGCTGGATTCCGAAAACTATGCCGCCGCTCTCTACGATTTTCTGTTCGGTGACGGTTGGTATAAACGGGTGGCCAACCCGTTGACCGGATCCGCCGTATTCACAAACGCGGATGCCGTGAAGGTGCGGTATGTTCCCGTAGAAACGCCGGAAGGGCTCTATACCATCCATGAGGTCTATGAAGCGTATGGTCTGCAGGCGGTTCTGAAAACCGATTTTTATAAAGCTCTGCAGGCGGGATATATCATCCGCCGCTGTGCCTATTGCGGACGGTATTTCCTGTTGACCAAAGCGTATCACACCAAGTATTGCGATACACCAGCACCGAACGATCCGTCCCACACCTGCGCGCAACTCGGCTATCACAGCAGCGGGATCAAAGAGCTTGCCGGGGACAACCCCAAAGCACGGTCCCTGCACCGTTGCCACCAGCGTGTGGACAAGGACTACTATCGCGGGATCATTTCGGAAGAGGAACGGAACCGACTTTTGCGTTATGCCGACGATCTTTACTACCGTGCCACGCGAAAGGCGGGCGTTTCCAACGAGGAACTGGAATCGCAACTCTCCACGCGGGAATTATATTCCGTGTGTGATGTGGAACGCGTAACGGCTCCGAGGGGACGGCCGCGAAAGGAGCGGAAAAGTGAGCAGTGAAGAACTGATCCGGCGGTATTATGAAAGCAACCTGATGGACGCCGAAGCGCTCGCCTTGCTTTGCGAGGAAGTCCGCGGGTTGGTTCGGTCCATTGCCAGAAAAACCGCTGCTACCTACTCCTGTCTGGACTTTGAGGAAGATTCCGGTCTTTATACCGTCCGCACGAAGTGTATTCTGGAAGACTTGGAGAACGAAGGATTTGCCGCTCTCTGTCAGGAAATTCAGAAAAAGCAGTTTGACGGGAGAAAAGCCAAATTCAGCACCTACATCTATCCGCGCATCCAGGGTGCCATGCATCAATACATGAGAAGCCATCTCGGAGCTGTTGCCTTGACCAGAGCGGAACTGGATTTTGCAAAACAGGTCAAAAAATTGTTTTTCAAAGAAAAAATCCCCGTAGAGGAGATTGCGAAGCGCACACGTCGGGAGAAATGGGAAGTCGTTCAAGCCGTTTCTTGGAATATCGACGCGATCGGATATTGGGATCTGATGCCGCAAAACACCGACAACGAAGACGATAATCCCATAACACCGGATGAATGGCTCGCGGAACTGACCGATCCATCTCCCCGCCCCGATATTGCGTACTACCACAAAGTATGCTTAGAATTGCTCTTTCCTCTGTTTCTTACGCTTGGGGAAAGAGACCAAAACCTGCTCGGGCACTATTTCGGCGTCTATGGGTTCGAGAAGCAGACATTGGATGAAATTGCCTTGACCGAGATGCTGACCGTGGACGGCGTTCTGAAAGCGGTGGACGCTGCGATCCGGCAGCTTCGTGAGAACTATCAGGAGAGCGACCTGAAAATCTGGGTGGACGCGCATAAAATGGTGCGCCATGCCATCCGGGATGCGAGCGGGGAGAGTAATCTGTTTGTTTTTTGATAAAAATATCAAAACCTCTTGACATTATATCGGTTTACCGATATAATAGAAGTGAGGTGATAAAAATGCGCATTCAGGAAATCGTATCGGAAAGCGGAATGTCTATGTATCGCATTGCCAAAAAGAGTCAGATCCCTTATGCAACGCTGAATGACATCTGCAGTGGAAAAGCACGGATTGAGAAGTGTTCCGCAGAAACTCTTTATAAGTTATCAAAGGTTTTGCGTGTTCCTATGGAATCCCTGATCGAAGATGTCATGCGGCAGAACCAAAAACAGGCGGAGCAAAAAGCAATCGAACGCTCCTATGAATACGGTCTGCCAAGCTACCTGCAACATGATCTTGACGCTTATAAAAAGGGGCTGAAAGAACATTCGACCTTACTTGACTGCCTGTGGGGAGAGTTGTACGGGAGCATCAACGTCGCACAAATCAATGACGGTGCCATCACGCCGGAACACGCTGATTATTTGAGGAAAAAGTATTTATTTGGGGGTCTTTCATGATCGACTTTACAAATTGCAAAAGATTATTTGGGAAAGCATACAGCGGTGCCAACGGTAAGAAGATTGGAATCGAATACCGTGGAGAACCGTATATGCTCAAATTTCCACCGTCCGGCAAGGAAAAACCAACCGAATTATCCTACACCAACGGATGTATCAGCGAGCATCTCGGAAGCAGTATCTTCAATCTGATCGGGATTCCCGCACAGGAAACGATTCTCGGATTCTACACGCTGGACGGGAAAGAAAAAATCGTCTGTGCCTGCAAAGATTTCACCGTCGGAGGCAAGAGATTGCTGGATTTCTGTTCCATCAAAAACACGGTTCTGGAATCGGACTCCAACGGTACGGGAACCGAACTTGCCGAGATTGAAGATGCTTTGCAATTACAGCACTTCATAGACCCCGTTCAACTGACAGAGCATTTTTGGAATATGTTTGTTGTGGATGCTCTCCTCGGAAACTTTGACCGTCACAACGGAAACTGGGGATTCCTGATTGACGCAATCGAGCAAAATGCCGAAATCGCACCGATATTCGATTGCGGCAGTTGTCTGTTACCGCAAGCGGACGAAAAAGTCATGCGAAGCGTTTTCCAGAATGAGGATCAACTGAATGCACGGATTTATCAGTTTCCAACATCTGCAATCAAGATTCGTGACCGCAAAGTCAACTATTATGATTTTCTAATGAACGCGAATCACCCCGGTTGCAATGACGCGTTACAAAGAATCGTGCCACGGGTTGATATGGATGCTATCGATCTGCTGATCGATGAAACAGAAATTCTGACAGACCTGCAAAAAGATTTTTACAAAACGTATATAGATGCGAGATTTCAAAAAATCTTGCTCCCTGCTTATGAACAGGTCGAATCACAGGAACCGAATCTTCAAATGTAAAACTTATTTTTACAAAAAATCACCGAGGTGACGCTACCATCAGGTAATGACACCTCGGTGATTTGTCTTAACGGTAGTTAGTACCCCGCCTCGGAGACCTCACTCCGTGTAAAAATGAAAGGAAAAAACCAAATATGCGGGTATGGCGGAATTGGCAGACGCGCTAGATTCAGGTTCTAGTGGGGGCAACTTCGTGGAGGTTCAAGTCCTTTTACCCGCACCAACCAGTACAAATCCGAACCCAAAGCCAGTTGGCGAAGGGTTCGGATTTGTCGTTTATTTGGGAATCTGGGACTTTAGGCACTATGAGTATCTCAAGCAGAAGTGCATAAGGCGGGGAGATCAACTCCACGCGTCGCCTGTCAGACATAGCAAACGCGATTTTTTCAAATACCTGTTTTCCTGTTTTCATCACTCAAAATAGTTGCAGCATTCCGCATTCGGGAACTTTGAAATCATGGACACCTGCGGTCAGGTCGATTTCCCCGCTTGCCGTTTCGTTGCCCATGCAATCCAGAATACGGTACTGTTTTTCTCCGTATGACTTTTCGGCGTGGATCAAAAGAAGACTTCCGCCCATGTTGTTGATAAAATCGATCTTTCCGTCCTTGTCGATTTTCAAAACCGGGTCTCCGTGCGCCACGGCGATCGTTTTTCCGCTCTTCGTTGCTTTTACCTGCGTGTAGAGGTGTTCCGGCGCTTCGGCGGAAAAATCTCCGTTCAGAAGCAGATCGCGGTTTTCGTTCCAGTATCCGAGCCAGAATTTCAACACCTTCCGATGCGTTTCGGGGATCCGATCCAGAAGAATCGAAATTTGCGGAACGCCGAATAACGTACAAACGATCTGATGCGCCACCGACTCCACGCTGTCATTCGGATTCCACATCAGCATATCGGAATGGATGGGCGTATGATCCAGAACGAATTTCAAATCCGAAATCGAAACATGATTGGAAAGCGGGTCGTTCGGACAATCCGTAACGCGGATCATATTCCCGTATTTCCGGATGGCGGGACCGAAATAGGATTGACGGAACTCGATCAGAATTTCGGGGTCGATCCCGCGCAATGCGGAAGTGACCTCGGAAAGCAGACGGTCGATCCCTTCTTCCAGCGAGAGCGTATCCCAACGCGGATCAAATGTTTTGGTTTGCGGGAACAGTTGGAACGAGTCGATGAAATCGAGCTTGAAGCCGTCCAATCCCCATTCTTGTTTTGCCTTGACGTATAGATCGACCAAAAACTTCCGCACTTCGGGATAACGCGGATCGAGGATCGCCCAATCCTTGCCCGAAGTTTCTTTCGTTCCGTCGAGGAACATATCCGAAAAACGGCTGTACGCCCTCGAATGGATCCCCACGAACGGGACCGAATACCACAGAATGAATTTCATGCCGCATTCGTGAACGCGATCGACAAAAACTTTCATGTCCGCAACTTTTGCGGGGCACACTTCCCAATCGCCGCAATAGGCATACCCGCGTTCCGAGTTATCGGTTTGCCAGCCGTCGTCCACAATGACCGACTCCATACCGTATTCTTTCGCGAGTTTGCATTGGTTGATGACGGCTTCCACGTCGATGTTCTGATGGAAGGAATACCAGCAGGAATACATGGGACGTTTCGCCGCCTCGGGAATATACGCCGAAGGATAGCCGCAATCGTTTGCGAGGAACCGATCCGCCGTTTTCAACGCTTCGCCGTAACCAACGGGGCGCGTATCG
>JAGAEA010000042.1 GCA_017613355.1 Clostridia bacterium | reverse complement strand
GCGGGGTTCTTCATCATGGCACACAATGAAAAAGGAAGAGCCCCATGCTAACGCATGGAACTCTTCCTTTTTGGCAGGGGCAGGAGGATTCGAACCCGCGACCCACGGTTTTGGAGACCGGTACTCTACCAGCTGAGCTATACCCCTGTGTGATGTTTGGCGCTTTCCGGTATTCTTGACGTTCACCGTCGCGCATAGAGAATTATATCACATTTCCATTGAAAATGCAACCCCTTTTTCTATTTTTTTTCGATTTCTTTCTCCTGTTTCAGAAGCATTTTTTCGGCGCGCTCCCTTTACCCCTGCCGTTCTTCTTTTTTTAGGGGTGATTTTTATGATGATACCTCGATTTGCTTGCGTTTCGGGGACATATATGCTATAATAACCTTATCAAATATATGTTGGAGGAATATCGCGATGAACCGCAAGAACTGGATACGCTCTCCCAAGGAGACGACTGCGGCGGCTGTCGGTTTCCGCAAGACCGTCACCTATCGGAAACCCTTGAAAGCCGCGACCCTCTCCGTTTCCGCGATCGGGCTCTACGCTCCCTACCTCAACGGTCGTCGGATCGGTAAAAACGTCCTTGCCCCCGGCTGGACGAGCTATTCGCACCGCGTGCAGTATCAGACCTACGACGTCACCGATCTGCTTCCGTCCGGCTCGCTTTTGGAGATCGATGTCGGACAAGGTTGGGCGGTCGGATATATCGGCTTTGGGAAGAAAAATCATTATACATCGGATCATACTTCCCTCAACGCCGAATTGACTTTGCACTATGCGGACGGCACCAAAGATGTGATCGTCACAGACCCGACATGGGACGTCTATACCACTTCCGTTCTTTCCTCGGAGATCTACCACGGTGAAACGGTCGATCTCACAGTCAAGCCCGCATTTCTCGGCAAAGCGATTTCGGACAAAACCGTTCGGGCAAAGCTGATTCCGCAGGTCGGCGCGGACATTATCGAGAATGAGCGGCTCGCTCCCGTGGAGATCATTCGAACGCCGAAGGGCGAAACGGTCATTGATTTCGGGCAGAACATGACGGGATATGTGGAAATACGCGTCAAAGGCAGGCGCGGCGACCGCATTGTCCTTCATCATGCCGAAGTGCTTGACAGGGATGGAAATTTCTACATTGAAAATCTCCGTGCCGCCCGCAACGAGAATATCTATGTGTTGGGCGGCGGAGAGGACGTGTTCAAGCCAACGTTCAGTTTTCAGGGGTTTCGCTATATCGAATTGGTCGAATGTCCCGCGGAGCTGGTCAAGGCAGAGAATTTCCGCGCGGTTGTCGTTCATTCGGAAATGAAGCGGACCGGGTTCTTCCGCTGCGGTGAGCCGCGCGTCAATCAGCTGTATCACAATGTTATTTGGGGTCAGAAGAGCAATTATCTCGATATTCCCACCGACTGCCCCCAACGCGACGAACGCCTCGGATGGACGGGCGACGCGCAAATTTTCTGTCGGACTGCCGCGATCAATTTTGACGTGTCGCGTTTCTTCCGCAAATGGCTCGGCGACGTTGCTCTCGAACAGGGGGCGGACGGAGCGATTTACGGCGTTGTTCCGAATGAAGAAGCGGGCAGACCGCTGACCCGCGTTTCGGCTGCGTGGGGAGACATTGCGTGCGTGGCGCCGTGGGAGATGTACCTCGCTTACGGAGACAAAAAAGAACTGGAAAAGAACCTGCCCATGATGCAAAAATGGGTCGAATATATGCACCATGCGGGTCCAGAGGAATTCTTGTGGCTCGGCGGATACCATTATGGGGATTGGCTTGCCATGGATGCGGGCGAGGATTCCTATGTCGGGGCAACGTCCAACGACCTGATCGCCAGCGCATTTTTTGCCTATTCCACAAGTCTGTTTATCAAGGCGGGCGAAGTGCTCGGCAAGGATATGACCGAATACCGCACACTCTATGAAAATGTCCGCCGTACTTTTCGCTCCTATTTCATGGAAAACGGAATGCCCAAGGAGGAGTTCCCGTTCACAGAAGTCACCGTTGGGAAAAAGCCGAGAGACACCGTTCGCCGCGGAGTCACGCAAACGGCAATCGTCCTGATCCTTCAATTTGACCTTTGCACCGAGGAAGAACGTCCCGCGCTTGCCGACAAACTGGAAGAATTGATCCATGCTTCGGGCGACCTGATGCAAACGGGGTTCGTGGGGACCCCCTATTTGCTCCGTGTACTGTCCCGCCACGGCAAGGATAAGCTGGCATATCAATTGCTTCTCGAAAATCGCACTCCCTCGTGGCTCTATTCGGTGGAGCACGGTGCTACCACCATGTGGGAGCATTGGAACAGCATCAAAGAGGACGGGACTTTTTGGAGCACGTCAATGAATTCCTTTAACCACTATGCCTACGGTTCCGTCTATGATTGGATCTTCAATGTTGCCGTCGGTATCAGTCCGCGCGGAGATGCCCCCGGATACCGCGGGATCGATCTTGCCCCGCACCCCGATAAACGCCTCGGGTTTGTCAATGCGGGGATCGAGACCGCGCAGGGAACGATCCGCTCCGCTTGGTATTATAAGGGGAACGACGTTTACTATGAATTTGATATTCCCAAAGGCACGGTCGCGTACCTGACCCTTCCGAACGGCTATCGGGAAACGCTCCCTGCCGGCTCCTATCGGTTTGCTACCCGATAAAGAGAAAAAACAAAGCAGAACAAACGTTGAGCGGCAACAGGGGTATTTGCCTGTTGCCGCTCTTTGCACACCGATATATAGAATAAAAACTATTCTTATTCTATTTTATGTCTTTTTCAAAGCTTCGATCGAATTTATTGACAAAAAAGGCGGAAGATGGTATAATAGAAAATAACGGAGCGAAAAGCTCAATCCGGTCATTTTCGGCAGACGCCGATTTTTGACGTCTGTTATCTGTTTGGAGAATGTATGAAAACCATCGCGAGTTTTACCGTAAACCATGACAAGCTGAAAAAAGGGATGTATGTTTCCCGCGTCGACGGCGACGTCGTCACCTACGATATCCGCATGAAAATTCCGAACGGCGGGGACTATCTGACCGACGGAACCATGCACACCGTCGAACATCTGTTTGCCACTTTTGCCCGCAATTCCGAATTCGGCGATTGCGTGATCTACGTGGGACCCATGGGATGCCGGACGGGCTTTTATCTGCTTTTGCGCGATCGCGTGAGCGGGGAGCAGGCGATCGACCTTGTGCGTCGGAGCATGGCGTTCATCGCGAACTTTGAAGGGGAGATCCCGGGCAATCGCCGCGAGGAATGCGGAAATTATCTCGACCACGACCTCGCGGGTGCCAAGGCGGTCGGAGCCGACATGGTTTCGGTACTGCGCGACTGGAAAGAGGAGAACATGACCTATGAAACGTAAAAAAATCGGCGTGATCGGCGCCATGAATTCCGAGGTCGCGCATTTGTTCGACGCCATGACCGACCGCACCGCCGAGCCGGTCGCCGACCTGACCTTTTATCGCGGAAGCATCGGCGGTAATGATGTCATCGTCGTTCGGTGCGGCGTCGGAAAAGTCAACGCCGCGCGCTGCGCCCAAATGTTGATCGACCGTTACGCGCCCGATTACATCATCAACACGGGAATTGCGGGCGGGGTCGGCGACGGACTGCGAGTCGGGGACCTTGTTGTCGGTACGGAGTTGGTTCAGCACGATTTCGACATTTCCTCTTTCGGCTATGCGAAGGGATATATTTCGGGGATCGGCAACGGGAAAAGCGCGTCCGTTTTTCGCTCGGACGCCAAACTGACGAAAGCGTTTTTGCGTACCGTGTGTACGTTTTTGCCCGAAAACCGCGTCCATACGGGGCGGATCGCCACGGGCGACCTGTTCGTTTCGGATGCCGAAGCCAAAAAGCGTTTGAAAAATGATTTTTCCGCACTTGCCGTGGAAATGGAGGGGTGTGCCATTGCGCAAACCGCCTGGGTGAACGACGTTCCGTTTCTCGTGGTGCGTGCGCTTTCCGATTTGGCGGACGGCACGGCGGCGAGCTCTTTTGAAACCTTCGAGCGGGAGACCGCCGAGCTTTCCGCGCGCGTCATCGAGGCGTTTATTCAAGCGTTTTGACCGTCCGAGCGGACGGTTGCTCCAAATGGGGCGACAAACTTTCCAACACGGGCTTGACAAGCAGTGTCGCCCGTGATATAATATTTTGAAGCCATACGCGGAGCGGCACGACCGCTCCCCGAAACATTCCATGCGGAAAGGATTTTACAGACCGATGACACTTTACGAAGACCTGAAATGGAGGGGCTTGATCCAGGATATTTCCAGCCCCGATCTGATCGACAAACTGAATGCGGGCGGCATGACGTTCTATATCGGAACCGACCCGACTGCCGACAGTCTCCACCTCGGGCATTATTCGTCTTTTCTCATCACGCGCCGTTTAGCGGCGGCGGGGCATCACCCCATTCTTCTGGTCGGACTTGCCACGGCGCTCATCGGCGATCCGCGCGGAACGGTCGAGCGGAAGCTCGCCGATAAGGACGAGGTCATGCACAACTACGAGGCGCTCAAAACCCAGCTTCAAAAGATTTTTCCTTATGAAGTGGTCAACAACTACGACTGGGTGAAGGATCTGACCGTCATCGACTTTTTCCGCGACTACGGAAAGTATATCAACGTCGGCTATATGCTCACAAAGGATCATGTCCGCCGCCAGATGGAGTCGGGTATCTCCTATGCCGAGTTTTCCTACATGCTCATTCAAGGGTTGGATTTCAAGTATCTGCATGAACATCGCGGAGTCGATCTGCAGGTCGCGGGATCGGATCAGTGGGGCAATATCACCACGGGCATCGAGCTCATCCGCAAGACCACGGGCGACGAAGTTTACGCTATGACCATGCCGCTTGTGACCGACGCGAACGGAAACAAATTCGGCAAGAGCGAGGGCAACGCCGTTTGGCTCGACAAGAACAAGACAAGCTCCTATGAACTCTACCAGTTCCTGCTCAACTCCGAGGACAGCATGGTCATCGAGTATCTCAAAAGATTGACCTTCCTTTCCCGCGAGGAGATCGAAAAAATCGCCGCCGAACATGCGGCGGCACCCGAAAAACGACTGGCGCAGAAAACGCTTGCAAGAGAAATTCTCAACGATCTGCACGGCGCGGGCGCCTACGAAGAAGCCGAACACATCAGCGAACAGCTGTTCGCGGGCGACGTGAAGAACATTCCCGTTCACGATCTGTTGGCGGGCTTGCGCAACGTCCCGCATTTCGAGACCGAGGGCGGCACTTTGGCGGACGTTCTGGTCGGCGCGGGAATCTGCACGTCCAAGCGGGAAGCACGGGAGTTCATCGGAAACGGCGCACTCACCGTCAACGGCGACATCATTAAGGATGCAAACTTCACGATCGACGCGAATACCGCCATCGCGGGCAAATACGTGGTCGTCCGCCGCGGCAAAAAGATCACATCATACTCAAGGGATCTAACTTTTATATCCCCTATGTACTCAGCTACTACATTTCCATTTTTATCATAGTCAT